>NZ_JAWQUN010000004.1:0-285105 GCF_033447105.1 Formosa sejongensis | reverse complement strand
AAATTATTTGAGAAAACAATGTTATATTTATCATCGGAGAAAGGGTTTTTGTGGTGCACCACAAAGGTAACTTTGCGGAACAAAATTTCCTTTCTCTTTTTTTAAACGTTTAGGACGCTATTGGACAAAAATAAAATAAATCAATATCGTTTGATGTATTATTCATATGTCATCTTTACGTCATTTGTCAATTTGGCGAGGTGTTTTTTCAATAACCGCTAATGGTTTTGTGTAAGAACCCTTTGTTTTAGCACTAAACTGCAATTATTTTTATATGGTGTTGTGAGCTGGTTTTTCTATTCACGATAATATAATTCCATATAACCATAGAAGTCCGTAAATATTGGCAATTCCGAAAACTATTCCGAAAATCAGCTCTTTATTGATTCGATATTTATTCAATTCCGAACTTAATGTTTTTAAATTTAATTCCGTTTCAATTCCGATTTTAGTTTCCGCAATTCGATCTCCAATTCTACGTGATGGACTAACAAATGTAAACATCAAATCGATTGGGATAATTGGCAAAAAATTCCGCAAAGAGCTTTTCCATTCAGACGTTTTTTCGTTATTCAGATTTTGAACTTGAATTCCGAAAAGTCTTTTTCCGATACTTTTTCCATTTAGAAAGTCCTTATTCATTGCGATTGGATAGACAATCATCATTGCTAGGAATAGATTATCAGTCAGAGCAACAATCAGAAATCCGATTATTCCCATAATCAGATAGTCAACTACAAATGCATTGATTCTATTTTCTAATAATGATTTCAGAAGATGGTTTTTTTTGCTTGCACCCAACGGTCTTGCTATGAAGCCGTAGGCTTGTGTTGCGCCTGCGGCAAGACTATGCTTTATTAGCTATTGTTAGATAATGTTTTTCTAGAGATCCCAGAAATTGTATATGATTTTATAGTTATTATCAGGGTCTATTTTATCGAAGTTTTCAGTATTTCCAGTCTCTAAATAATCTGTTAAGCAGTTGATAAAAGATGAAAAATTAGAAAACCAATTTTTGGTTGATGTTGCTTCCTTAGATTCTGTAGCAAAGGAGATTGAATAAAGAACAATTGGGGGATTAACTTTATCTTGCTTTGTGTCAAGACAGATGTGCCATTCATGATTAACAATTCCAAAAGGAATTAATCCTTGTTCCAATAATTTGGGATATGATATTAAGTTTTCTTCAAACAGATACTGTTTTAAATACTTTAAATTTGCTCCTTCAGGGTTTCCAATAAGTGAAATAGCATTGATGTCATAATCATCAATCTCACACATTTTTTCAATATCACTAAGCTTAAGTACAGTGCCAAATGATCCAGGGATTGCAAAAACATAACCTACGGTTACCATAATATCGTAGAGATTTACAGAGTAGTGAGCTTTGTATAAATTTTTAAATGCTTCTGGTAATGTGCATTTAAGTCTCTCTTCTATTTCAATAAAATGATGGTCTTTTATGTTGCTGGGTTTTAACACTTCAGTCCAGTAATTCTCAGCACTAAAAATATTTTCTTCCACAAAATAATCTTTTTGTCTAGAGTAATAAGCTTTAAAAAAATCAGTTTCAGGTTTCATTTTATCTAATATTATCTAACGTCTCTGTATATGGCTCGTAGCGTGCAAATTAAACAATTAGTTTCGGATGAAGCACGAGCCAAATTTTTAAATTTTTCTTATTATCTTTTTTTACTAATAAGCCAAATTTAAAAATTTGGCGGACCCGAAAATACACCTTAACTTCGATTAAGCAACTGCCTAGCTATGAGCTATATACGTTGTTATGTGGCGTATTTTTCGCAAAGTTGCTCAAAATTCCGATTGCTCAATATCTTAATTTGACAGTTTTTATTTTCGTTTAAATTCTGGACTTTTTGAATTTTCGACCACCCAAAATCCGACCCAATAATTACAAAATCGACTTTGCTTGTAACTCCTGATTTAATCACTCCGCCATTATCTACAATAAAGTCTTTAGCAACATTTCTATCCGTTGTTATGTCTCCCGTGAATACAAAACCTTTTCCTTGAATTTCTATTTTCTCAACTTCTTCTTTTGTCATAGAATAGGTTTGAATAATATCGAGATTTTCGTTCTTTATTTCTGCGCTTTCTTGTTTACGCTCTATTTTTTGTTTCTGTTCGTTATGATTTAGATTTCCTATAAGTTCTTTATAGTTTGGATATTGTTCAATTAATTCGCCAAAAATCATTGCACAAGCTTTCGCATCTTTTTCTGGGTCGTGATTATTTTCAAATTCAACGTCAAATCTTGTAGTTAGTTCCTCAAGTTTTTTCGGAATCCCCAATTTTTCCGCAATTCGCATTGTATCCAAATATTCAATGTCATAATTGGTTATTGAGTAATGTGCAAATAAGTTTTTTAGTACACTCAAATCCATACTTGCGTTATGGAATATTACTAAACTATCATTAAAGTAATTTGATAATTCTAATTCCCAAAGTTCATCAAAGGTCATTGCATAATCAACATCTTCCGCTGTTATTCGGTGAATTTCTATGTTTCTTGATTCGAAATTTTCGCCATTTGGTGGTTTGATGTGAAAACTTGTTTGATATGCAATTCGGTCATTTTTTATAAATACTAAACCTAAAGCGCAAGCACTAACTCTATTTTTATTAGCAGTCTCAAAATCGATTGCTATAAAGTCAAATTTGTTTTCAAAATATTCTGGAAAATTATGTGGATTTTTGAACTCGCCAGTTTTCATTTTTTCAAGAATTGCATTTTCGTATTGTGTTTTAAATACTATTCCGTTTGATTTAGCTTGTCGATACCACTTTTCCAAATGAGGTGCGAATTGAAACTCCACAAAATTGTAAAAAAGGAATTCATTTTCCGTTTGAGGATTTATTCCGCTGATTGTAATTTCAACCGGATTTTCTATTTTTTCTTTCTTCTTGAATAGATTAAACATTGGCTTTTGCTTTAATTTTGATGAATAGCCCTAATATGCCACATAACAATTATATATAACACATATGTGCTATATAGCTCAAATATAAGATATATGTTACATATATCTTTTATAAACCTGTATGGACAGCATAGTGAAGGAATAAATTACTATAACAATGATTTGTTTAACCCATTATGCATTTTAAATAATGATAGTTTTAAAACCTAGTAACTCATGAATCTTTAATTTCAGGTTCTCATTGATAACTAACGTTATATAAATACAGATTTGTAATCCAATAACATTATTTTACTGTGATGCACTTTATGTAATACTGAAATCGAAGATTCAACGGAATTAAACGAGTTCAGTATGACGGCTTATTCATGAAAACGTAACCTGAACTCCATTGATCATCTCCTTTTTATTTTAAGCTGAATTTCTGGGTTATATTCTTTAGCTGTTATAATACCGGGTATAGCCGTTTCTGTAAGTCGATTACATGATGTTGTTTAAAGTGGATGGTTCCTTTTATTTTATTCCTATACTTGGATGGATTTGGTTAATCGTTCTTTTAGCTACAGATAGTGAAGTTGGCCCTAATAAATGAGGAAACAATCCAAAAGGCTTTGGAAACGATACCGCTATCGATTCTATTGGAGAAGCATAGGTTTCGTTTTATTAGTTAAAACATATATATATATTAAAAAAGGTGTTATAAATCTAACATGATTATAACACCTTTTTCTTATTTCAATACAAATTAAAATTACGCTTCTTTACGCAACACCTCTAAAGGCGAGCTTTTTAGTACCGATTGTATATTACTTAAACCAATAACTAACACCAACAGTGTTATTCCTGGCACAAAAACAAGAAACGGAATTGCCGATGGTACAAACGGTTCTTTAAAGACTAAGAGTGCCAAACACAAGCTACTTGCTAAGGCCAAAATAATTCCGACTAAACTTCCTAAAAGTCCTAAGAAGAGATATTCGAAGGCTGAGATTTGTAAAATCTGTTTGTTCTTAGCGCCTAAAGTTCGCAATAATACATTTTCTTTAATACGCTGATATTTACTGGTTCTAATCGATCCAATTAACACAATAATTCCAGTAAACATACTGAAGAAGGCCATAAAATTAATCACCCAAGAGACCTTATCTAAAATGTCTTCTACAAGCGAAAATACTTGTCTTAAATCAATAATAGATACATTCGGGAAACTGCTAACTAAATCTTGCTGTAAGGCAGCCGAACTGGCTTCGTCGGGCACCAAAGTGGTTAGTACGTTAAACTGTGGCGCATCTTCTAAAATACCTGCAGGAAATACAACCGTGAAATTAAGCTGTACCTGAGACCAATCAACTTGTCTAATACTCCCCACCGTCGTTTCCATAAGTACACCTTGCACATTAAACACTACAGGATCTCCAACATCTAATTTTGCATCTTCCGCCAAATTATCTGAAATAGAAACCACCACGGGATCTCCAGGTTTTAATCTGGGTGTCCACTCGCCTGCTATAATCTCCTCAGAATCTAATAAGGTATCGCGATAAGTGGTTCTAAATTCATGACTTAATACCCAACCGCGAATTTGTCGTGTACTGTCTTGACGAATTTCATTTACCGATCTGCCATTAATGTTTTGCATACGCATAGTCACCAACGGAATATCACTAAGTACAGGTAAATCTCTGGATGTAATACGCTGAGAAATCGCCTCACGTTGTGCCGGTTGCACATCTAGGATAATAATATTCGCATTCTCGGACTGACTACCGACTTCGGTTTTAGCTAATAAAATGTCTTTAGTAAAGTATAACGTACTTATTAAAAACGTCCCCAAACCAATGGCAATTACTAAGACTACGGTTTGATTATTTGGTCTGAATAGATTCAGTAAACTTTGTCGTGCTGTAAAACTCCAGTGTTTCGGGAAATAGCGTTTTATAAGCTGAATACAACCTATCGCCACCCCCGCTAAAAGTGCAAATGTTATCATGGTTGCCCCCACAAAACCTAAGGCAAATACCGCATCTTTAATGAGCCACAATGAAAATAAGAACAGGAATATTATAATGGCAGCGAATACTGAAAAACGTACGATTCGTGGTTCTTGAGCCCCATCTTCACTCACTCGTAATACATCTAAAGGCGATACAAACCAGGTGCGAAGCAATGGTAAGAGTGCAAATAAAACG
Organism: Formosa sejongensis; assembly: GCF_033447105.1. Lineage (NCBI taxonomy): Bacteria > Pseudomonadati > Bacteroidota > Flavobacteriia > Flavobacteriales > Flavobacteriaceae > Formosa > Formosa sejongensis. Next base: position 279,974 of record NZ_JAWQUN010000004.1, on the reverse strand, counting down.
GACATAAACAAACCGAGTAGTATGCCTATTAAAATAGGAATAGCCGAAATACTAATCTCTAAGGTAAAGGGTAAAAAATCTTGTAGTAGATACGGAAATACCAACTGCAGCCCCACTCCTATTAATGCACCAATAGCACCACCAAGGATACCAATTCCTGCAATTTGAATAAGGAAAATAAGGAAGCTTTGGAGTCTAGACGCCCCCATACATTTTAAAACCGCAATGGCTTTTAGCTTCTCTTTAATATAAATATGTACCGAACTCGCAATACCAATACACCCCAATAATAAGGCTATAAAAGCAGCCAGATTTAAGAAATTGCCCACATTATCATAACGCTTACCTAAACGTCTAGACGTACTGGTATGTGTGTCTAAATCGGCATTTTCTAGATCCAGCATCGGTTCCAGTTTGTTTTCCAATCGTTGTAAATTTACCGTATCTGAAACCTTATAGTAGTATTGGTATTCTTTCCGGCTTCCAAATTGTAATAGCTTCGTTGCTTCTACAAACTGACGTGGAATTATAACCGGTGGTGCCACAGAACTTGAAATAGCCGAATTCCCTGGCATAGATTTTAATGCCCCAGAAATCGGTAAGGTGAGTTCACCAATTTTTATAGAATCGCCTGGTTTTACATTAAATTGCAACATTAAAGTCGCATCAACCAATGCTCCACCTAAAGACTGATAACTATCTACTGCAGAGATAGGTTCGGCGTCTATTTTTCCATAAAACGGAAAGTCACCTTCAATACCCTGAACCTTAACTAATTTGGTGCCGCCGTTTTTAGGAAACACAATCATAGACACAAAATTCACTTCGGAAGCTTCCGGTTTTAAGGAATCTATAATCGCTAAAGCACGTACTGTAGGTTCTTGTTTAGAGTCGATTATATAATCGGCCCCCATTAAGGTTTTAGACTGACTCTTTAAATTATCTTGTAAATTAGAACTGAACAATTGAATAGAAACTACCGCAGCAATTCCTAAAATAATAGATGCCATAAACAGTAGCAAACGGACTTTACTCGCTTTGGCATCTCGCCAAGCCATTTTAAAAAGCCAATCTAATTTTATGTTTTTTGTCGTATTGGAATTCATTAAAGTGCTGTAGTCGATTGGTTCGTAATTATTTTTCCGCCTTTTAGTTTTAAGATGTGTTGCGTACGATTGGCTAACTCTAAATCGTGCGTAATAATCACCAAAGTGGTGCCGTTTTCTTTATTTAGCTCAAAGAGTAACTGAATGACCTTTTCTCCGGTTTCTTCATCTAAATTCCCAGTTGGCTCATCGGCAAACAATATCGATGGCCTATTTGCAAAGGCACGCGCTAAAGCCACTCGTTGCTGTTCTCCACCAGAAAGCTGAGATGGATAATGATGAACACGCCCACCCAAACCTACTTTTTCTAATAACTCTAAACTTTTTTCAGTCGCGTTCTTTGCCCCTTGCAGTTCTAAAGGCACACTAACATTTTCAAGCGCTGTTAAGGTTGGCAATAATTGAAAATTCTGAAATATAAACCCCACCTCTTTATTCCGTAATTGTGCACGCTCATCTTCATTCAACGCCGCTAAATCTTGTCCGCATAACTCCACTGTTCCTGCATTTGCTTGATCCAAACCAGCGCACAAGCCTAATAAGGTTGTTTTTCCACTTCCCGAAGGTCCAACAATAGAAAATATTTGGCCTTGCTCTACATCAAACGAGATGTCGTGTAATACCGTTAATTGTTTGTTACCGCTGGTATAAGTCTTTTCTAACCCAGTTATCTTTAATATCTTTGACATCTAATCTTTTAATTTAAATCACTATTTATGTGCGAGGCTCAAAATAAACAATTGCAATCAAATCAACCGGTTTTACGCTTCCAGAAACTCTTAAAGTTTTGTTATTTTATTTTGGCGCTTCTACTCTATTCTTGTGGTGATGGAAAAGCAAAACAAACGACTGAAACGCAAGCTTCTGAAAATCAAACAGAACAAGCAGAAACGCCTGAAACTAAAAGCAAAACAATTTTATGTTTCGGAGATAGTATTACCGCAGGTTACGGTTTAGATGATACAAACGATGCGTATCCAGGAATCTTACAAGATACTATAGATGCTCTAAACATTGATTATACCGTGATAAATTCTGGTGTGAGTGGTGAAACGAGTGCTGGAGGAAAAAGTAGAATTGATTGGGTGATAAAGCAAACACCTACTGTATTTTTATTAGAATTAGGTGCTAATGATGGGCTACGTGGTGTGCCCATTACGGAAACCCGTGCTAATTTGCAGGCCATTATAGATGTAGTAAAAGCTAAAAGTCCGGATACTAAAATCGTTCTTGCCGGTATGCAATTACCACCAAATATGGGAACTGAGTACACCACCGATTTTAAACAGCTTTTTATTGACTTGGCAGCAGATAACAATATTTCGTTTATTCCGTTTATTTTAGAAGCTGTTGGAGGTAATCCAGAGCTTAATCAGCGTGATGGCATTCACCCGAATATTGAAGGCCATAAACTTGTGGCTAATACGGTTTGGGAGGTTTTAGGACCTTTGGTGATGTAGAGGTTGTTTTTTTACAACGTTCGCATTCATCGAAGCGTCAACCTGAATTAAGTTCAGGTTCTCACAAGTGGCTAACGCCTTTTAATACATATTTATAACTTTAAAATATGTGATGTGATACTGAAATAAATTCAGTATGACGGATAAATTCTAGAAGCGTAAACCTGAAGATATCTATTATTTATTGTTCTTTTTTCCTTGATGAAAAAATGAACCAAAAAAATCAAGGCTGCATTAACTTTTGGAAACAATCACGGATCATTCGCTATATTTTAGGAAACATTGTAACTACTTTACAATCTTTTGAAGTTATTTTATGACCTTAAATTTTAATTATATGTATTACTAAACACCTAAAATATAACAGCTCTATGCTCCTATTGTTTTAACCAAAATTTAATGAGGCCTAGTTTAATAACCTGATTTTGGTTTATATCCTATTTACGTAACGACTGTTATTTAAAAAATCTTATGTTGCTGTGATGCTCGTTATGTAATACTGAAATAGAAGATTCAATGGAGTTCAGCATGAACGGTACTTTCATCGAAGCGTCAACCTGAACTCGTTTCAGGTTCTCACAAGTGGCTCACGTTATGTCAATCAATATATTTACAAGGTGATTTCCTTATGTTATTGTTATACTCTTTATGTGATACTGAAACAAGTTCAGTATGACGGCACATTCATCGAAACGTCAACCTGAATTTAGTTCAGCGTCACACAAAGTAAATTCAACAACCAAAGGTTAAAATCTGGATTCTTTAAATAACAACACAGCGTTCTAAAATCTAACCACTTTTATGCTTTATACTTGAACATGAATGGTTATCGAGCGCAGTCGAGATATCCTTAAAAAAGCTTTCGACTCCGCTCAAGCACCATAACATAAAATATATGTGTTTGCATTAATCTTATATCTAAACACTTATATGCTGTATACTTGAACATCAATGGTTAACAAGCGCAGTCGAGATATCCTTAAGAAAGCTTTCGACTCCGCTCAAGCACCATAGCGTAAATATATGTGTTTGAATTAATCTAATATCTAAATACTTTTTTCCTATACACTTGAACATGAATGGTTATCGAGCGCAGTCGAGATATCATTAAGAAAGCTTTCGACTCCGCTCAAGCACCATAACGTAAATATATGTGTTTGAATTAATCTTATATCTAGATGCTTTACACTTGAACATGAATGGTTATCGAGCGCAGTCGAGATATCCTTAAGAAAGCTTTCGACTCCGCTCAAGCACCATAACGTAAATATATGTGTTTGCATTAATCTAATATCTAAATGCTTTTATGCTTTGTACTTGAACATGAATGGTTACCAAGCGCAGTCGAGATATCCTTAAGAAAGCTTTCGACTCCGCTCAAGCACCATAGCGTAAATATATGTATTTGAATTAATCTAATATCTAAATACTTTTTTCCTATACACCTGAACATGAATGGTTATCGAGCGCAGTCGAGATATCCTTAAGAAAGCTTTCGACTCCGCTCAAGCACCATAACGTAAATATATGTGTTTGCATTAATCTTATATCTAGATGCTTTTTATACTTTATACTTGAACATGAATGGTTATCGAGCGCAGTCGAGATATCCTTAAAAAAGCTTTCGACTCCGCTCAAGCACCATAGCGTAATTATATACATATTGCTTTATGTCCTCATCCTGAATTTAGTTCAGGTTCTCACAAGTGGCTCACGGTATTTTTAATCCGAATGCTATCATCCTTAAACTAAACGTTCCTTTTCTTAACGTTTAAGTCATATGTAGAGCCTTAATTTGTAGGCTTATTTTTATAAAAACATTCGACTTCATCTTTATGAAATTCCTCCTAGCCTTTTTATTCCTTCTCAGTTTTAGTCTTAGTACCGCACAGCCCACAGATCCTATTTTTATTGGGCATCGCGGTGGTTTTTTACCAGGTATTCCTGAAAACAGCTTAATGGCTTTTCAGCATTGCATAGCAGAACATGTCGCTATGATTGAAACCGATATTCAACTGACTAAAGACAAGCAAATGGTGTTATTTCATGATAAGTCATTGTTACGTATGACGGGAGTAAACGGTAAACTATCGGAATACACCCTAGCAGAATTACAACAAATGGATCTAGGTTATAATCAATATATACCGACATTAGAAGAGGCTTTGATTATATTACAATCTGGAACAATCAATTTACTGCTCGATATAAAAGCGGGTGACGATTTAGATTACACCACTTTATACACCCTTTTAGAATACTACCAGATGACATCGCGGGTGTTTATTGGCGTGCGCTCATTAAAAGATTTAAAAACTTGTAAAACCCTGAATACGCATATTAAGGTTTTAGGCTTTGTTCCTGGGCCTGAATATATAGACACATTTATAACATCTCAAGCCGATGCTATCCGCATATGGCCAAACTATTTAAAGGAACAACCCGATTTAATCTCTGAAGTTTTACAGCAGCATATTCCCGTTTGGATGACGGTTGGAGCTATGCCAAACCAAGAGATTATGTTATGGGCAGATCAAGGTGTGACGGGATTTATACACGATACACCTAAAGCTGCTGAACTGGCTTTTAAACACTAAAAAGCATTACATTCTAATTATTTTATAACATGTTTTGAAATATAAATCCCGGAGTTAATAAACCTAATACCCATTACCCCATTGCCAATTTTCCGAAATGTCATCTTTTTAAGATTTTTACTAAACACAAAAAGGTTGCCTTACGACAACCTTTTAAGGTAATAAAACAAGTTTAATTTTATTTAGGAGAAGTAAACATTATGCCTGTATTTTTTCATCTATATAATGATAAAAAAAAGCCGTTACATGGTAATTTTCTTCCGATTAAAACCTTATAATTTAAGTTTAGGTTTCATAAAATAACGTTCCCTACTTTTTTCTTTATATAAGGTTAAAGTGGCCATGACACTCCAAATTAAATTAGCCACAAAAGATGGTAAAGCGTTGTAGTAATAGCAATTAATAGCTATTATTATTGCTCCAAAAAGATTTAAGTACTTAGAGTAGTTTACGTACTTATTGTTTTCTATAAGGGTTAGTCCATATGCTAGAACTAAGAAGCCAGAACCTGACCACCCTAATACATCTATTAACAATTTCATTTCACTAAATTTGATTCTTTTTTGTTGTTATATTAAAGTGCAAATGTCTTGTAAGAAGCCTTATTTTAAATGATACAAAAGCATCTAAAAATGGTAATTTTACGCCATTTTCAAAAAATCTATTTAAACCTGTTTCTGAATTCTAAAGGTGTAACCAATTGATGTTTTTTAAAATACTTAACAAAATTTGTAGGCTCTTCGAAACCAAGTGTATATGCAATTTCTTTTACACTATCTGTAGTATGCGCTAACAAACGTTTGGCTTCTAATATAATTCTAGAATCTATCATTTGTTTTGGTGTGATGGCCATTATTTTTAAAGTTGCTGCATTTAAACGTTTTTCTGTAACGCTTAACTGCATGCAATATTTACTAACCGATTTTAGCACATGAAATTGTCTGTCTAATAAATCCCTAAACTTAATAACAATCTCTAAATCTGGCCCTTTATTTATTTTTGTAGATTTTTTATTCTCCCGTTCCCTTTCCGATATTAGCAATAAATTCTGAAGATAATTTCTAAGGATATCAGACTGATAGTTGTTTGTATTCGTTTTTAACTCTGTTTTTATAAGCTGAAAAAAGCTATTGAAAATTTTTGTCAAACCATTACTAACTTCAATATTAGAAATAGCATGCAAATCGTTAAATAGCATACAGCTTCTTAAAAACTTAGTATCAATTTCTGTTTTACAAAAGAAATTATCGCTAAATAAAAGAACCTCGCCATCTATAAGTTCGGTACCATCAAAACACTGCACGCTATTTTTATCTACAAATAAGATGGAGTTTGGCATTATTTCTACAGGATTAAAATCTACCATATGTTTAGGACTTCCTTTCTTAAACCATATAATCTGATAGAATTCTGTTCTATGCGGCACAGTTAAATCATCAAAAGATTTGGCATAAAGTTCCCCTAAGTTTACGACTTCAAACTCATGAAGGACACCTGTTTTAAACCAATACTTTTTTATATCTGAAATCACTTATATCTGTGTTAATTAAAAAATGCAAAAATATGCTATTTTTAGATTGCAAATAACAGCTATTCTATATAGACGATAAAAAATAAAAGGTGCTATGACAGATTCAATCTAGCACGATTTGTTTATTTATTTTTATTCCTTTATTCCCTTCTTAATCCAATTTCTATAAATTTTCTCGATTAGAAAGGACATGATAACCATACCCGCTAAAATCCATAAATGATTTTTAGTTGCAGGATTTTCATCCACTTTTATACAAAGAATAACAAAGGCTACAGCCGTCATTAATGCCGCTAAAGCAGAAAGCCATTTTTTGCTTCCGGTTTCCTTAGCTAAGCGTACATTGGCAATATTCACCATCATAAAAATTAGTAAGAACCCTGCACTACCCATTGTGGCTATTGCTTCTAAAGGAACAAAATTAGCAACTATAATTGCTAATCCAGCCGTTATAATAGTACCGACAAGGTGTTGACCTCTAAAAGAACCTTCCATTTTGGTAGGCAATTCTCCACTTTGAGCAATAATATAGGTGAGTTTACCCGTACTATAAAAGGTTGCATTAATTGCAGAACTTGTTGCCAAAATAGCAGCAATCGCAACAGCAATAAATCCAGACCTACCCAACATTTTCTCTGCAGCTACAGATAATGAATTATCACTATTTTTTGCTATTTCAGAAAAATTAAGATGACCTATAACAACAGAAACAATAAATAGATAGAACGTCATCGCAATTAGAATACCGCCTATATAAGCAATAGGTAATGTTTTCTTAGGATTGGCTACTTCTCCGGATGCGTTGGCTATTAATTCGAAACCTTCATAATTTAAAAAAATAAGCATCGCTCCTGAGATCATACCCAATGGTGATACGTAATTTTGTGGTTCAATTCTAGTCCAATCGGCGTCCATGGTTAAACCTGCTATAATAAATCCTAATAAGATAATCATCTTTACAGCATTAAAAACATTTTCTGAACGCATAACACTTTTACCACCAAAAGCATTCACAAATAATAGTAAAAGTATAACTCCTGTAGTTAGAGCATATCGCCAAAACTCTTGATCGGCTGCCGGAAAAAAACTTGAAGCATAACCTCCAAAAGCATAGGCATAAACAGAGACTAATACAACATAACTAAATAAAAGTAAAATATTTAATCCGCCTGTAAAAGTACCCGTTCCAAAACCTTTATTAAGAAATGATACCGTGCCACCTTCACCTGGATACTTAAGCGTTAAACGCAAATAAGAATATCCCGTTAGTAAAGCAACTAGTCCTGCAATGGCAAATGCAATGGGTGCGCTACCTTTTGCAATTTCTATTGACAAACCTGTAACAGCAAAAATACCACCACCAACCATACCTCCTATACCAATGGATAATGTTGAAAAAGTTCCTAATCCTTTTTTCTTTTCACTTGTATTCGCCATATAGAATTATAAAATTTTTAACAAATATATACATTTTAAAGGGCTCTAAACACTGTTAAAAATTTACTGTGATGATTTAGATTAAAATAAAAAACAGCAAAACTTAAGTCATTTCTAAAAAGACATAGATTGTACTCAAAAAGCCATTAAATGTGATAAAAAACGTTTCTTATTCACTAAAAGCGTCAATAATTTATTGTTTTAAGCTAATCAACAACATGTGTAAATTTTAAATTTGAATATATAAAAATTACAACTATGTCATTACTCACAATTATATTAAATATCCTTTTACCGCCCTTGGCTGTGTTTTTAAAACATGGGATTGGTTCAGCATTATTAATAAGTATAATACTTACTCTTTTAGCGTGGTTACCGGGTGTAATTCATGCTTTTTATGTTAACAGTAAAAATTAAAATATTATGAAAAAAGAAGATAAAAAATTACCGTATAATTCTGAAATTACTAAAGAAGATAAAAACATTCTTGGTGATAAATCTGGAAATTTAAGACAAGATAATGGCGACGACGAACTTCTGAAAAAGCGTAAAAACGAACCCGATTTCGCTGCCGAAAATTTAGACATTCCTGGAGCTAGTCCTGCAAGACCTTTAACAAATGGAAAACCACCACGTGATGAAGAAAATAAACATTATAGCTTAGGTAGTGATCATAACGAAAATCTAGAACTCGATATTGAAAATACTAAGGATGAATAAAAGCAATTCTTAATTACACTAAAAAACGGATCCATTATTAAGTTATAAGTGGATCCGTTTTTTTTTAAATTATTTGACTCTAGGTTTTAAAAAGTCTAATTCATTAGTTTTAATAACAAAACCAACTCTAACCATGCTTGTAAACATATTATAATCCAGAAGACTTTCTGCATAACCTACAAACCACTCGAGCATGAAATATTGGTTTTTAGATTTAAACGGATTATAATATAAACGAGATCGTACGGAACCATTCCAATTCCATTGCAATCCTTTTTTTATTGCAATCTCATAACTAAGTTTATCAGGTTTAATATCATGAGAAAAGGTAATTTCACCTAAGCCTATATAATCTAATAAACCCGGGTTTGCTTCTTCATAGAGAAAAGGAGCCCAAACTTCTATACTTAATAAACTTTTAGGACTTACCGCTGTAGAATATTTTACATTTAAACTGTTCCAACTTCTAGAATATATACTATCCCTCCCATTAGAATTATGGTTTAACATAAGAGAGGCTAGGCCTTTTACGCGATCTTCTTTATCGTAAACTACTTTACTTAATCCTACCGATGGATTAAAATTTAAATCCTCAAACGGACTAGAAAATTCGTAGATATTCCAAAATGCTTTTTGGGTATATGTTAAATACAAATGTGTATCCCACGGTAATGCTTTACGACTTACTAATTGCTTAAAACTAATTTGATACTTAATATCTGCTGTTTCAGAATTGATAGTCGTATTTGTTGGAACCCCCGTAATAATGTAATTATCTTTATGAATGGTGAATGTTGGGTCTTCCTTATAATAGGTATTAACTTCTTCACGGGTATAGGTTTGTCCATAAAATTGTGCGACTATTAAAAATAATGTAATAAAAAGAGAATTTTTTTTCATAAAGATTTAAATCAAATTGATTGTTTTTTTGCGCCAAGTCTAATTTTTTAAAATTGTAATTAGTCTACAACTTCAAGTCGTTTATATCACCTGTTTATTGCTCATGCGTCTTGAACTTAAGACATACTTTTTTTGTAGTTTATAAAAGTCCTTTAAACGTAAATTAGGTGATATTACTTGTAGATAATAATGGCCAATTTTTTTTTGAGCAAAGTTGCGAAATATGAGTACTCAACTTTAATCCGTTTGATTATAGTTTTAATACTATCGCTATCCTTAAAACAAAAAAAGCAGCAATCTAATATCTTTAGTTGCTGCTTTTATTACACTTAAAAAAGACACTTTTATTTCAGCGATTTCATATCAATTACAAATCTATACTTCACATCGTTTTTAATAACACGCTCGTAAGCACCATTAATATCCTGTATGTCAATCAGTTCAATATCACTTGTAATATTATGTTCCCCACAGAAATCTAACATCTCTTGTGTTTCTTTAATACCACCAATTAGAGAACCCGCAATACGTTTACGTCCCATAATTATACTTCCACCGTGGAAAGGCTTTAAAGGCTCTACAGCTCCTACTAATACCATTGTAGCATCAATTTTAAGCAATGCTAAATACGGATCCATTTCGTGACCTACAGGAATAGTATTTAAAATAAAGTCGAAACTTCCTTGATGCTTTTTCATATCGTCTGCATCTTTAGACACTAACACTTCATGAGCACCTAATCTTTTAGCATCATGTCCTTTTTCTGGAGAAGTTGTAATCATAACCACGTGAGCACCTAATGCAGCAGCAAATTTAACCCCCATATGGCCTAACCCTCCTAAACCAATAACACCAACTTTATCTCCTTTTTTTACTTTCCAGTGACTTAACGGCGACCATGTTGTAACACCAGCACATAATAGAGGTGCTGTAGCAGCCTCGTCTAAATTTTCTGGAATACGAAGTACAAATTTTTCATCGACCACAACAGATGTTGAATACCCACCATAGGTCTGTAATCCTTCAAGATGTTTGTCTGGGCTGTTATAAGTCCATGTTGCTCCGTTTTCACAAAACTGTTCTAAATTCTGTTCGCAAGGTGCACATGTTTGGCAAGAATCTACCAAACACCCTACGCCTACTAAATCTCCTATTTTATATGTACTTACACCAGAACCTACTTCTAAAACACGACCAATTATTTCGTGTCCAGGAACTACAGGATAAGTAGAGCCTTTCCAATCGTTTCTCACGGTATGTATATCGGTATGACATACCCCACAGAAGGTAATATCGATTTTTACATCGTCTATACCTACTGCCCTACGTTCTATATCTAACGGTTTTAAATCTTCTGTTGATGCTGTTGCACCATATGCTTTTACTATTGTTGTTTCCAAAATTATGCGTTTTTAAGGGTTACTTTTAATTCAATTTCTGTATTTAATAGTTTTGAGATAGGACAAACTTCTTTCGCTTTATGTGCGATTTGCTGAAACTGCTCTGCGTCAATTCCTGCCACATCACCTTCTAAATTTAAAATGATTTTAGTAATGGCGCCATCTTCAAAATTAACAGTAGCGTCTACGTCTAAAGATGTTGCGGTATAATCGGCTTCGTTTAATAAGAAGCTTAGTTGCATCGCAAAACAACCGGCATGAGCGGCGCCTATTAATTCTTCAGGATTTGTGCCTTTCTTTCCATCTTCAAAACGTGTGTGAAAAGAATATTGTGTTTTATCTAGAACTTTACTTCCTGTAGTTATAAAACCTTGTCCGTCTTTACCACTACCTTTCCATTCTGCATTTGCTTTTCTTGTAAATTTCATAATGTTTATGTTTTAAATTAAACTTAAACTATTTTGAAGCTTTAGGATAATCTGTATATCCTTTTGCTCCTGGGACATAAAACGTTTTTTCATCCCATTCTGCTAAATCCAAATTGTTTTCAAAACGTTCTACTAAATCTGGATTCGAGATAAATAACTTTCCGTAAGCGACTAAATCTGCATCGCCATCATCAAGTACTTTGTTTCCTTTTTCTTGATCGAATGCATTGTTAATCATTAAAGTGCCATTATATAACGGACGGAAATGTTTAGCGATTTCTGTTACGGCAAATGGCACATCAGACACATCTGTGAAAGGTTCAGATAAGTGTACATACGCTAAATTATAATCGTTTAGTTTCTTTATTATGAACTCGAATGTTGGAATAGTTTCTTCGTCTACTGTAATTCCAAATAAGCCGTTTAACGACGGATTAAAACGTACTCCAATATTTTCCTGCGGCATCACTTCTTTTATCGCTTCTAAAACTTCAAAAAAGAAACGTGTTCTGTTTTCAATAGATCCTCCATATTCATCTGTTCTCGAATTAGAACAACCGTTAAAAAATTGTTGAAATAAATACCCATTAGAGGAATGAATTTCTACACCATCGAAACCTGCTTTTACAGCATTTGCTGCTGCGTTTTGAAAGTCCTTAACTGTTCTTTTAATATCTTCAACAGTCAAAGCTTTTGGCGTAACCGTATCTTTGAATCCTTCAGGTGTAAACGATTTTGCATTTGGGTTTATAGCTGAAGCTGATACAGGTAATTCTCCATTATGAAAATCGGGATGCGAAATACGCCCTACATGCCACAATTGGATAAAAATAGTACCCGCTTTATCGTGAACGCGTTTGGTTACATTTTTCCAAGCTTCAACTTGAGCGTCTGTATAAATTCCAGGCGTATTAATATATCCTACAGCCTCTGCCGAAACTTGCGATCCTTCGGTAATAATTAAACCTGCAGAAGCACGTTGTTCGTAATACAAACCTTGTAATTCGTCCGTCGCTACTTTAGCATCATTATCGGCACGACTACGTGTCATCGGTGCCATAACGACTCTATTCTTAAGTGTAATATTCTTGTTATATGGGGTCAATAAATGTTGCTTGCTCATTGCTGTGATTTTTATAAATTTTACTATAATCAAATTTACAATTCACAGTATCCAATATCATTGACCTATATCAATTAAGATAGTTTTAACCTTTCATGGTTTTCCGAACACGACTTAAATTTTCAGGAGATACACCAAGGTAATTGGCAACGTCGTAATTGGCAATTCTGTGCTCTATAGTCGGGTAGGAACTACAAAATTCTATATAACGTTCTTGAGTGTTTTTTTCTTGCGTAGATAAGATTCTTTTCTGCTGAGAGATAAATGCTTTAGTAATTAATATTCTGAAGTAACGTTCGAAAATCGGAGCGTCTTCGTATACGTTCTGAAGTTTATCATGATTTACAGCTAATAACTGAGCGTCTTCAATAGCTTCTATATATAAATTAGAATGCCCCTGATTATAAAAGGCTTCGAAATCGCCAATCCACCAGTTTTCTATAGCAAATTGAAGAATGTGTTTACTGCCTTTTGCATCCATATAATAGGCTTTTAAACACCCTTTTACCACGAAGTATTCATGCATAACGGCTGTGCCTGGTTTTAAGAGGAATGCGCCCTTAGAAATCGATACTTCGTTTAAAGTTGAAAGGAATATCTGAATATCCTCGGTATTCGGATGGATATGCTGACGGATATGTGACACTATTGATGGATGCATCATACAAAGATGCTAAATGATTTTGGTTGATGCAATAGTCTATTGAAAACACAGACCTTTTTAACGTCGTATTAAAATTGAAAAGATGAACTCTGCACTTTTAAAACCTTATTACTCCTTTATTTATTGTGAATCAATGCTTTGGACAATATTTAAATACTTTCAAAATTTAGTTGTACAATACATTTATATTTATTTACTTTGCGATTCAAAGTTCTTTACACATGAGCACAGAAAAGTATTTAAACGACATTTCGGAAATTAAAAGCTTAATGACAAAATCGTCACGATTTATTTCATTGAGTGGTATATCGGGTATTATAGCAGGTATTTATGCTTTAATTGGTGCAGGTTACGCCTATTGGTTAGTACACTCTTTTTCTTATGGCACATTGATGTTAGATGGAAAAGTCTTTAGATTGGTTTTATTAGACCTACTTATTGTATTGGTATTAAGTGTAGGAACTTCTATTTTCTTAACCACAAAAAGAGCGAATAAAAACAAAGAGTCTTACTGGAACACAACGACTAAAAATTTGTTAGCGAGTTTCTTAATTCCACTTGTTGCAGGAGGTTTATACATCTTAATAATTTTAAGTCAAGGAAAATACGGTCAATCTGGTGGCTTAATGCTTATTTTTTATGGTTTAGCGTTATACAATGCCTCTAAACATACTTTAGGTTATATAAAATATTTAGGTTTAATAGAAATTAGTCTAGGCTTAACTAGTGCATTCTTTCCCGGATTAGGGTTTTGGTTTTGGGTGATTGGTTTTGGGTTTATGCATATTATTTATGGTATTTTGATGTACTATAAATACGAAAGAAAATAAGTGCCATTTTATAAAGTAATCGACTGATTTTGAAAAACATTATTTTAAACATAAATAAGACTTTAGATCATAGAATTCGACTAGGAATTATGTCGGTTTTAATGGTAAACGACTATGCCGATTTTAAAACGCTTAAAGAATTATTAGGCTGTACTGATGGTAACTTGGCTAGCCATGCAAAAGCTTTAGAAAAAGAAGAATTTATTACCGTTGAAAAACAATTTATTGGAAGAAAACCAAACACGAGATATCTTGCTACTCCCCTAGGAAAAGAAGAGTTTAAGAAGCATATTAATGCCTTAGAAAAGCTAATTAAAAACACTTAGCTTTTTTTATTTACCTATTTACTTTGAATTTCAAAGTTCTTTTAAAAATATAAACATTAAAATTTAAAACTATAAAAATGGAAAAACAAAATCAGCAACCGAGTAGAATTGGAAAATGGGTAAAGACTTCGATTACCGCAAGAATGTTAATGGTGGGACTATTAACATCTATACTACTCATTCCGCTTTCGTTTATAAAAAGTCTAATCCATGAGAGAATGGATAGACAAGAAGAGGTTGTTAATGAAATTAATCAAAAATGGGGAAATGAAGTTTTATTATATGGTCCCATTTTGAAGGTGCCTTATAGAATACATCATATCAAAGAAATTTATGATGAAACCACTAAAAAGAGTAAAAAGGAAAGCTACGCCTCTACGGATTACGCCTATTTTTTTCCGAATAAACTAGACATTACATCAACCATAAATCCGGAAGAAAAACAACGAGGCATTTATAAAACAGCTGTATATAAAAGTAATATTGATCTTGCGGGTAGTTTTACTAAACCTGATTTTAGTGAACAAGATATTAAAGACGAAGACATTTTATGGGATAAGGCAAAATTGATTATCGAAACCTCTAATTTAAAAGGAGTTAACAGTTTAGTTGAAATTACATTTAATGAAAGTAAATACACGTTAGAATCTAAATATCAGGAAGAAAACACTGGTTATTTAGACGATATAAGATTACATAAATTAGAAAGTAAATCGCTAAAAGAAACAGATTTACCCATTAAAAATGATGTAAGTTTTAATCTGAACATAAATATAAACGGAAGTAAACAAATACGTTTTATTCCTGTTGGGAAAGAAACCAATGTAAATATTCAGTCTGATTGGAAAACAGCTAATTTTTTAGGGGAATATTTACCTCAGAATTCTGATAAAATATCTACCGATGGTTTTAATGCCAAATGGAAAGTATTAGATATAAACCGTCCATTTTCTCAGGAATCTTTTAACGGACTTCCAGATTTGAAACCATATGCTTTTGGGGTTAATTTTATGATTCCTGTAGACGAATATCAGAAAAGTGAACGCTCTGCGAAATATGGCTTTTTAGTGATTGGATTAACCTTTTTAATCTTCTTTTTAATACAAACTATGAGCAAAATTAATATTCATCCCTTTCAGTATTTAATGATTGGTATTGCATTAACCATGTTTTATACCTTACTGATTTCTATTTCGGAACATAGTAGTTATTTAAAAGCGTATGTAATTGCTGGTGCATCTGTTATTGTACTGATTACGCTGTATTCTAAATCCATTTTAAAGAATATAAAATTCCCACTGTTTATTGGGCTTTCACTAACCATATTATACACTTTTATATTTGTAATTATACAGTTAGAGAGCTACGCTTTATTAGTTGGGAGTATTGGTTTGTTTGTCATTTTAGCTGCTGTTATGTACGCATCAAGAAAAATAGATTGGCAAAACGGAGAATAATAGTCACAAAAAAAGTATCAAGTTTTTATAAGGCTTGATACTTTTTTAATTGTTTTAAATCTAGATCTCAAAGCACTAAAAAGACGCTAATGGCATTCAACCTTAAATATTTTATCGCATTTGTATGACTACTTTGTACAGAACTATTAATTGCTACAACTTCCGGATTTATCCGTCATACATTTGGAGATTTTTTAGCTATAATAGGCGTTTACGTTTTAGTAAAATCTGTATTCCATATTGAACCTATAACAGTAGGCATTGGAGTTTTAGTATTTTCTTTTATGATTGAAACCCTACAACTCACTCCTTTTTTAGAAGTAATCGGTTTATCTGAAAACAGAATGGCTCGCATTGTTTTTGGAAACACCTTTAGTTTTGGCGACTTAATTGCATACACCTTAGGCGTACTTTTTATAATTAGAATTGATCTTGCATTTCTAAAAATATTAAAAATGAATCTCAATTACTAAAACCCAAGAAAGTCTCTAAATAAAACATAAGGTATTAGCTTAATACAGCGTTTTATCTCCTTTTTTACTCCATTCCTGGAAAGGCGCTAAAGCAATTTCGCGAGCTAATTGCTGAAAAGGAATACTTCGTTTTTCGTAAGGCAACGGAATTTCTTTGTATATAAATGCATCATCAAAACCAATATTCGCAGCATCTTCCTGATTACTTCCATAATACACTTTATCTGGGCGCGCCCAATAAATAGCACCTAAACACATAGGGCAAGGTTCGCATGATGTGTAAATTTCGCAACCATCTAATTGAAACGTATTTAGGTTTTTACAAGCATCTCGAATCGCTGTAACTTCTGCATGAGCAGTTGGATCGTTGGTAGATGTAACTTTATTATTTCCACGTCCAATAATTTTTCCGTCTTTAACAACTACACAACCAAACGGTCCACCCTCATTGTTATTCATTCCTTTTAAAGCCGCATTCACAGCTTCCTGCATAAATTTTTCTTTGCCCATCTTAACTCTTATTTTTTCTGAAAAATACAAATCATTAGAAATATTATAACTTAAAACTGATCTTTTATTTTAATAAGATAGATGAATTATTAATCATTTAAAAAGCTATTCTAATATAATACTCTACTTCTCTCCGATTAGCCTCACATAACACATGCTATTATGCAGGAAATCTTTGTAATTCGGTAGAGCAAAATGTTTACAGAAAAAACACTTTACCGGATTTAATCTATCAAATCTTTAAAATTAAGCACACACTTCTATTATTAGTTTCTTAATAAGAGCTCGTAATTGTCAATAAAAACATAATTTTGAACACTAAAACAATGTTTTAAACCTTAAATAATTATAAATTAGCTCTTTCAACCTCATTTATAATTAAAATGAAGCTTGTAAAAAAACAATTATTAATTAACTAACTAAAATATAATGAAAACAAAATTCACGTTTACAGTGCTATTATTAATAGCGATTTCTTTTACTTCTTATGCACAAAAGAATGTTTCGGATAAATCTGCCGAAGCCATTAAAGAATTTAAAAAAACAAATGAAAAGATTGATAAGTATTTCTCAAGTGCCTATGGTTACGCTGTATTTCCTTCGATTGGAAAAGGAGGATTAGGTATTGGCGGAGCAACAGGTAACGGAACTATTTATAAAGGAGGTGCTATTGTAGGAGATTGTAAAATGTCTCAGCTTACAATTGGATTTCAGGCTGGAGGACAATCATATTCTGAAATCATATTTTTTGAAAGTAAAGAATCTTTCGAACGCTTTACTGGAGATAAATTTGAATTTTCGGCACAAGCAACAGCAGTTGCTTTAAAATCTGGCGCCTCATTTGATGTAGATTATAGAGATGGTATATTGATTTTTACTGTAGCAAAAGGTGGCTTAATGTATGAAGCTTCTGTTGGTGGACAAAAATTTAAAACTAAAATGAGATAGAGTATTTTCATTTAACATAAAAAACCTGTTTTATTCGCTTGGAATAAGACAGGTTTTTTTATTTCTATTAAAAATCATCTCGCATTAAAATCAATCAAATAAGTAGACAATCAATTCAGTACTCCAGAAGAAGGTTTGGTCTGCTTTTTTAATGTTTAATCAATTCAGCCGATTGTTCTGCCCAATCTGGAAACACACTTGGGTCGATATCGAATATAATAGTTCCCCAAAACATTGTCATTAATACAATAATAATCGTTGCAAAAATGTCTATAATTAGGCCGGTTTTTATCATTTGAATCATTTTTAATTTTCCTGTCCCAAATACAATTGCATTTGGAGGCGTTGCAATAGGTAACATAAATGCCATGGAAGCTGCCAGTGTTACAGGAATCATTATTAGCAGCGGATTAACTCTAATTTCAGATGCTAAACCAGAAACGATAGGCAGTAGCATTTCTGTAGTTGCAGTATTGGACGTAAATTCTGTAAGTATGGACATTAATGCGGTTAATGATCCTACCAAATTTATTGGAGTCATATCTCCTGTCCCACTTAAAAGTCCACCCACGTAATTAGACAATCCGGAATCGATAAACCCTTTTGCTAATGCAAAACCACCACCGAATAAAAACACAATATGCCAAGGTAGTTTCACCATAATTTTCCAACCAACTAAAGCTTCATTCTTTTTAGTAGATGGGATAATAAATAATAACATAGCTATAAAAATGGCTACGGTACCATCATTCAAAAATTTAGGATTTTCAAATATCGTACTCCACCCTGGAATGGTTATAAATCCTAAATTAAGATCCGATCGGAATACCCATAAAAGTGCTAAAGTCACAAATAATATAAATACCCGTTTTTGCTCTGCACTAACGGCTCCTAGAGCATCATATTTATCTTTAAAAAACGATTTATCTAAATTCTCAATCTCTCCTTTTGGTCGGTATGTGAAGTATAACAGGAATAACGAAAATAGAAATATCATTACCGTTATTGGAAATGCAAAAGTAATCCACTGTCCGAAAGAAATTTCCGGAGCATTCGGATAAATGATTTCAAAAATTCTTAAAAACGATAAATTAGGAGGTGTACCTACTAAAGTTGCAATTCCCCCAATAGAACAGGCATGTGCGATAGACAAAAGTAAACCAGCAGCAAACGAACTTATTTTACCTTCTCCATAGACTTCTTCCAATGCCGAAGTTACCGAAAATGCAATAGGAAGCATCATCATTGCAGTTGCCGTATTAGACATCCACATCGATAAAAACGAGGATGCCAGCATAAATCCTAACATAATACGAAACGGACTTCCACCAACAACCGATAATATTTTTAAGGCAATCCGCTTGTGAAGATCCCATTTTTCCATAGCCAAAGCCATAACAAAACCTCCGATAAATAGAAAAATAACGTAATTTATATAGGCGTCAGAAATATATTTACCATCTAAAACACCAAGGGCAGGGAATAAAATAATGGGTAGAAAAGATGTAATTCCAATGGGTAAGGCTTCTGTAACCCACCAAAAAGCCATAAGAAATGCAATAGCTGCAGTGTAGGTCACTCCGGGTTTTCCAGGCTGCAGATCGACAAAGAAAACAATGCCGAAAAAAATTAATAATCCAGCTATTATTAATTTCATATTAATAGCTGTGTTCGACTCTAAGGTTGACATAAATGAGGTAGTTTTAGTTAGTTTTTCAGCATTTCAAATACATGAATTCTCGGTAATCAGTGGTTAATTGATTATTCATGATTTTACTAGATAACTGAAAGTAAACAATATATAACAATATTAGTTTTCTTCTAACCGAACTTATATAAAATAACGATATTTTTATTACGTCTAAATCAAAAGAGAGATTTTATTTTACTCCTTTCTTCATTGCCTGAAACAATTCTTTAAACAAACCGCGAGCGATCAGTAATTTCATAATTTCATTGGTTCCTGCATAAATTCTAGCGACTCTATTGTCGGCGTACATACGCGCAATTGGATAATCCCACATATAACCATAACCGCCAAACAATTGCAGACATTCATCTATAACTTTGCCGTTCATTTCGGTTGCAGAATATTTCGCCATAGAAGCACTTTCGGCTGTCAGTTTATGTTCCACCATTAATACGATACAGCGATCTAAAAAGGATTGATTTATTTGTAGTTGTGTTGCACATTCTGCAAGTTTAAATTGTGTGTTTTGAAATCCAGCAATGGGTTTCTTAAAAGCAGTTCTTGTTGAAGTATACGCTATTGTTTTTTCTATAGCACCTTCTGCAGAACCAATTGCATTAAGTGCTACTGTTAAACGTTCTCTAGCGAGTTCGGTCATCATAATTTTAAAACCTAAACCTTCTTCTCCTAATAGATTTTCTTTGGGTACTTTTACATTATCAAAAAACAATTCGCAAGTATCTTGAGCTTTCATTCCTAATTTTTTGAAGGGAACACCTTTATTAAAACCTTCTGCAGCACTTTCCATAATTAATAAAGACACACCTTCTTTCTCTGTTCCCATATTGGTTTTTACAGCTACAATAGACATATCGCTCATATACCCATTTGTAATAAAAGTTTTCTGTCCGTTTACCAGATAATAGTCCCCTTTATCTACTGCATTTGTTGTAATGGCTTTGAGATCACTACCGCAGTTAGGTTCTGTCATACCAAGAGAAGTAATCAATTTTCCGGTAGCCATTATTGGGAGATATTTCTGCTTCTGAGCTTCTGTTCCATACTTTAAAAGATACGGCGCTACTATATCTGAATGCAAAGAAAAACCGGGTCCTGAGACACCTTCTTTTGCCAGTTCTTCAATAAACAATGCATTGAAACTAAAATCCAATCCACTTCCGCCATATTCCTCAGGCATATCTATACAAAGCAATCCCAATGCACCAGCACGTTCCCAGATTTTGCGGCTAACCATTCCGTTTTTCTCCCATGCTTCTATATGATCGAGAATTTCATTTTTTATGAAATCTCGAATCATGTGTTGCATCATTTTGTGTTCTTCTGATGCATATATTTTGCGTTCTAATAATACATTTTGTAACATACACCCTGAGATTTATTGATTAATTTATATATACGCTGTGACTCTCATTACTTTTTCCTGATGGAATAAACTTCTGAAACTTCATACCCTACATCAAAATATTATTTAAAAACTATCAATTTCAGCATCTCGAAACTTATAATACAAATTCGAAAAAACTATTCCTCTTTTTTATTTTTAGTCTTTTTCCAATAGATATATAATATAATCACAATAATCGGGATGATGATAAATACGATGATGTTGAATGGATTTGAAAAATCCACAGGAGTATTATCGTCGGGATTTTGGGAACCTAATGGTATTTGCATGAGTAAGGTATAAACTGCATTTTTCATAATTCTAGTTTTTACTTTTAAGTTACAACTTTAAAAACACCTAACAGCATAATGAAATAGAGAATATTTTATGGTTTATATATCACTAGTATTCATGATGTTTTAAAGGTTAATAATTCAATATTAAAGTAATTTATTCAAACATTTCAGGAGCTAAAGCATTTGGGTTAACATCTGTGATTTTAGAGCAAACACTAGAGTGTTTACAGTCCTACCTTTACTGTTACGAGGCTACTAGAATGTACCACGTACACACAATAAAACAATTAAATTATGGAAACTAAAACAAAAAAAGATACATTTAATACTATTAATCCAGCAACCGGAACACCTTTATCTTCATACACTTATATGACTGATGATGAAGTAAACCATAAGATTGAAAAATCTCATAACGCTTTTTTAGATTGGCGTTTTAAATCGTATGCTGAGCGAGCTAAAGTAATACAAGCAATTGGAGAGGAATTACAAAATTACAAATCGGAATTGTCTGAACTCATGACCGACGAAATGGGTAAACTATTAACTCAAAGCGGACAAGAAGTCGATACGTGTACAGCTATTTGTAATTACTGTGCGGAAAATGCTGCAACTGTTCTTAAAAATGAAGAACGCGATTTATCTAACGGCGGAAAAGGGATTATAACCTACTCGCCTATCGGAATTATTTACGGGATTCAACCCTGGAATTATCCGTCTTATCAAGTGATTCGTTATGCGATTACTAACTTAATGTCTGGGAATAGTATTTTACTAAAACACGCCTCGAATGTTACGGGAACAGCTAAATTATTAGAATCTATTTTTAAAGCAGCAGGATTACCTGAGGGATTATTTACTGTATTGGTAATAGACCACGAACAATCGGATGCCATTATAAAACATAAATTAGTCCGTGGAGTTACCTTGACGGGAAGCCCAAAAGCAGGAAAAAGTATAGGCGAAAAAGCAGGCGCACAATTAAAAAAATCGGTTTTAGAATTAGGAAGTAATGATGCTTATTTAATTCTTGAAGATGCCGATATCGCAAATGCAATTGAACAATCTGTTAATGGTAGAATATATAATAATGGTGAAACCTGTATTGCTGCCAAACGATTTATCGCAGTCGAATCTGTGTACGATAAATTTAAAGATGGATTTGTAAAGGCTATGTCTGAATTGAAACTAGGAAACCCAAAAGATGAGCATACAGATTTAGGACCAATGGCAAGAAAAGATTTACGTGAAAAATTACACGATCAGCTTACTGAAAGTGTAAATAAAGGCGCAAAAGTATTATGCGGTGGTAAACCAAAATCTGGTGAGGGCTATTTTTATCCAGCAACCGTTTTAGAAAATGTAAAACCAGGACAACCTGCCTATGACGATGAACTTTTTGGACCTGTAGCTGCCCTTATAAAAGCAAAAGATGAAGACGATGCTATGCGTATTGCAAATGATAGTCGTTTTGGACTGGGTGGTGGAATCTTTTCAAAAGATATAGATCGCGCTATTAAATTAGCCGAAAAACACTTTGATACCGGAATGGTTTTTATAAATACTTTCGGACTTGCAGATCCACAAATGCCTTTTGGAGGCGTAAAAGATTCAGGATTTGGAAGAGAACATGGTGGTTTTGGAATGAAAGAGTTTGTGAATATAAAATCTATTGTTATTCAAAATTCTTAATGCATTTATGCATATCCATATTAACTGGTAAGTAGTTATTATTAACAGTTTGAGCGGAGTCGAAAATATTATATAAAATCTTCGACGCCGCTCGATTTGACACTTAGATTAATTAATACGTTACATCTTTGCATATAGCAGACTTTCAATATACTTATTAATGTTTTAAACAATTGCATCCTAAACGATTCCTCTCTTTTTCTATAAAAGTTGAATTTTGTTTTTTTGGTTTGCCTAACTAAAATTTATCGTGAAATTTGAAGTGAAAGTACCGTGAAATTTAAAGCTATTTGAGCTAAACGAATGTAAATAATTGTTTTTTAAACTAATAAATCCCCTAAACCATAATGTTTTAGGGGATTTTCATATTTAAATACTAGACACTTAATAGTTCTAAGCTTCACCTCGAGCTGGGTAATCTTTATCGATTACAAAATCTAAAGATTTTAGCAAGTCTTCAATACCTGGCCTTGTAAATGGCATAGTCTGAATTGATGATGCGTAAAGCGTTCTATCTGGACGAATTAAGTATAATCCCGGTTCAACAAATTCTTTAGGTTCTTCTTTAATGCCTTTAGAAATATATAATCCCCATTTTCTAGCCTCTTCAATACCAAAATTATATCCTACTGGTACATTTGGAATTTCCCATTCCTTTACAGACTCTGTTGCAAGTTCCTTGGTATTTGCACTAATAGCAATTACATTAACGCCTTTATCTGCAAAATCTTTTATGTGTTTATTAATGGTTTTTAAATATTTTTTACAAACCGGACAGTGCTTACCTCTATACACTACAATCATTGTAAAGTGTTTTGGATTTTGCTCACTAAGCGTCCATGTTTTTCCATTTACTAAATCTATTGTTAAATCTGGTGTTTCTGTTCTTGGTTTAATCATAATAAGAATTTTAAGAATTAAAAATATGTGATGTTTTTATATGTGATGTTTGACTGTGTTCTAAATTTTCAAAGGCATCTCCAATAGCTGTTTCACCCTGAATGATTTCAAACGTAGCTTTCGGAGCGGTTTTGTCGTAAAGTGCATTTACCAAAGTTTCAGCCACATCATCGCGACTAATCTCACCACGTTTACCTAAAGATTTTGCTAATTCAATTTTCCCTTTCCCTTTGTTATCATTAAGTGTTCCTGGTCTAACAATGGTGAAATTTAATTCTGAATCTTTTAAAAACTCATCGGCTTGATGCTTGGCTTTTAAATAGTCTTGAAGCTCATCGCTTTGTTCTGGTTTGTCTGCGCCCATAGAGCTCAACATTACAAATTTCTTGACATTAGCTTTTCCTGAAGCACTTATCATTTTCTTTGCACCATCTCGATCTACTGCTTGTACGTTTTTACCACCTGAACCAGCAGCAAAAATCACTCTGTCTATATCAATTATAGCATGCGACACCTCTTTTTCTAAATCACCATAGATAGTTTTAACATCCTCTTCCTCAAATTTTAGACGTTGAGATTCACTTCGAACCATAGCAATAGGCTCGAAATGTTGAGATGATTTTAATATGTTTACTATTTTATATCCTGTGGAACCTGAAGCGCCAACAACTAATACCTTTTCCATTTGTTCTAAGTTTTGTTACAATATCGCTCTTAACTAGAGAACACATTGACTTGAAAACATAAAAAACTAACGCAATACAAAGACACCCATTTTCAATGCTTTATAAGTGTGTTATATCTGTTGAAAAATATATTTTAGAAACACATAATTACGATATGAAAAATATAAATGAAACCTGAAATACATTCAGGTATATGAAGATTTATTATTAGCCTACCACTCTATTGGTCTGTAATCTTTAAGGAATTTACCACACCAATGCTTCCCAGTATTAATACCATCTAATAATGGATCCATAACACGCGCAGCGCCATCTACGATATCTAATGGGGGTTGAAAATCGTAAACATCTTGTTTCATTTTCGCGAGTTCGGCAGGATCTTCATCTGTTACCCAACCAGTATCTACCGCGTTCATGAAAATACCATATTTGGCCAATTCTCCAGAAGCCGTATGCGTTAACATGTTTAAAGCGGCTTTTGCCATATTGGTATGCGGGTGACGAGATTCTTTAAACACACGGTGGAATTTCCCTTCCATAGCCGTCACATTTATAATGTGTTTCTGTCCTGTGTTTTCCTTTTTCATTAGTTCGGACAAGCGATTACACAACACAAAAGGTGCAACAGAATTCACTAATTGCACTTCTATCATTTCTGTGGTTTCTATGGCACCCAATTTTAATCGCCAGCTGTTTGTTTTTCGTAAATCTACTTGTTGTAAATCGGCATCCAATTCCCCTTCAGGGAACACCTCTTCTGCAACTAATGAATTATCGAAACTATACGGAATTTGAGATAGTTTAGCTGAAGCTCTCAATCCGATTCCTGGTTCTGGACCATGCCAAGTAACAGGCATATTTTTATTAGATGAAGCGCCTGAAGTCAATGATTTTAATTCGTTCAAACAACTTGTATGATCTGATAATAGATCTTGAACAGCTTTAGGCAACGTTTCTATTGGCTGTTCTTCTTTACCCATTAGATGCGCATAAAAACCAGAAGGACGTCTTACGGTTTGCGCCGCATTATTAATTAATATATCTAATCGATCATATTTTTGTTCTATATAATTACAGAAAATCTCTACACTAGGAATATGTCTTAAATCTAAACCGTGAATATGTAAACGGTCTTTCCATTCGAAGAAATCATCTTCTTTGGCGAACCGAATCGCAGAATCTACTGGAAAACGTGTTGTCGCCACAACCGTAGCGCCTCCACGTAGCAACATTAGCGTAATATGATATCCAATTTTTAATCGCGACCCTGTAATTATCGCTACTTGTCCGTTTACATCGGCAGTTTGAAAGCGTTTAGCATAGTTAAAATCGCCACAATCGGTACACATCGTATCGTAAAAATGATGCATTTTAGTAAATGATTCTTTACAGACGTAACAATTTCTAGGGGTTTCTAATTCTATTGTTTCTTTGTTCTCTATAGCCGCAGCAGCCAATAATTTAGGCGCCATAAAAATAGGCGTTTCCCGAGCATTCCGAATACCGGTCACTTTTCGAGCTACACGATCTTGTACTTCTTTTTTACGCTTCGCATTTTTCTTAGCATCCTTTTTCCGACGTTTAAATTCCTCCCGACTGGGTCTAGAAAATTGCCCTGTAGCTTTAATTAAAGCGATTCTTTTGTTCTTTGGAATATCGAAAATCAGGTTGGTATCTGCATTTAAATGTTCTAAAACAAACAAGCATTCATCTATTTGTTTTTGACTCAACACTTCTACTTCACCTTGGCGCTTTGCTTGCATAAAAAAAAATTTAAGATGCAAATATACTTTATATTCTCTGATTACTGATAGAAGTAATAATGGCTATCCTAATCTTTACTAAATATTACTTGCAATCGAATTATTTACAAACAAAAAAGCCCAACTTTTAATATTGAGCTTTACTGTATAATTAAACTTAGATTTAATTAATTCACGGCGAGTAAATCTACATCATAAATTAAAACGGAACCTCCTATATAGTCTATATAATTAAAGGGACCATAGCTTAAAGCTGAAGGTATTAATAACGTACCACTACCACCCTCTTTAAATTTTTGAAGCCCTTCTTTTAAACCTAAAATAGTCAAGTTTAATTCATACGTCACACCTTCTGCAGGACTTTCTTTATAAATCGTCCCATCTGTATAATATGCTGTATATACAAAAGTTACTTTTGAAGTATTCGTTGGTCTTTCTCCAGTGCCTTCTTCATCAATTACATAATATAACCCCGTTTCTGAGGCATTAGCAATTAAACTGTTGTCTTCAATATAATTTAAAATGTCTTGATTATTTTCTGCTTCTAAATCAATGATTTCAAAATTATAAACAATAACAGAACCTCCTGGAATACTGTTAGTATCATAACTTCCGTAAGCCAAATGGGCAGGAATAATTAGTGTGCCACGACCTCCAACATTAAAATGTTGTAATCCTTCAATCCATCCTTCAATTTCAAATTTCAAACTATAAGCAGAACCAAATGCATCTTTTTCTAATAATTTTCCATCTGTATAAGTCGCTTTATAACGAACAGAAATTTGAGAGTCTGCAAAAATCGGTTCTCCATCACCAACTTCATCAATAACATAATACAAACCGCTATCTGATCGGGTAGCTTCTAAATTATTAGCTGACATATAGTTTAAAATTTCTTGTTCGTTTTCTGCTGTATAATCCTCTTTGGTAACAGTATCATCTGATTCGCAAGACACAAATAATACTATAAAAAATGTGAATAGTATTGATTTCATAAATTTACTTTTTAGGGTGATTATATTATTTAATTCCGTAAAAAAAATGCAATCACTAAAGATAAGCCTGATTACTTTTTATTAAACGGATACGTCTTTAAATTTTATTGTGCTTCTAATAAACTCACTTCAAAAATAAGTACTGAACCTCCTGGAATACCTGAATGATTACTACTCCCATAACCTAAAGACGATGGAATTAGCAAGATACCGCTTCCGCCTTCATTAAATAATTGAATACCTTCGGTCCAACCTTTAATAACTTGATTTAAAGAAAAAGAAATACCATCGTTACTTTGGTCGAATACTTTGCCATCGGTAAAATACCCCTTGTACGCTACGGTAACTTTAGAAGAACTTGTTGCTCGTTTTCCTGTACCTTGTTCTTCAATAACATAATATAAACCAGAATCTGTTCGCGTAGCGTCTAAATTATTAGTGGCGATATAATCTTTAATTTCTTGCTCATTTTTAACTTTATAATCTACTTTCTCTGAATTACAAGAAACAAAGAGAACAACAAAAAGAGCTAAGTATACTGATTTCATATTATGAATTTTTTATAGTAACAAAAATAGAAAAATGAAGGTATAACACATGGTTTAACATGAGATATTTCTACTAAAAAAGCCCATCTTAAAAAGATGGGCTTTTACTATACTATATTTTTTATAAAATTTAATTTACAGAAATTAATTCGACATCGAAAATAAGAACAGCTCCTCCAGGAATAGCACCAGCGATACCATACTTACCATAAGCCAAAGCCGATGGTATTAATAATTTACCACTTCCGCCTTCATTAAATAATTGTAAACCTTCTGTCCACCCCTCAATAACACTATCTAAATAAAAAGATACCTCTGTTGTACTTTCATCAAAAACCTCTCCATCTGTATAATAACCTTTATAATTTACTGTTACTTGAGATGTTCCTGTTGGTTTTTCTCCGGTTCCTTGTTCGTCTATCACATAATACAATCCTGAATCTGTAGACTGCGCATCTAAATTATTATCGTCAATATAATCTATAATTTCTTGTTTGTTTTCTGCATCATAATCCACAACCTCTATATCGTAAATAACAACAGATCCTCCAGGAATCACACTATAATCATTACTACCATATGCTAAGTGCGCCGGAATTATAAGTATCCCACGTCCGCCTTCATTAAAAAGCTGAAGTCCTTCTTTCCATCCTTCTATCAGATTTTGCAAATTATCCGTAAAACCTGTATCCTGGTTTTCACCGAAAACCTCTCCGTTAGTAAAATAGCCTTTAAATTTTACTGTAACATCTGAAGTCGCTGTAATCTCACTCCCTTCACCCTGATCATCAATCACATAATATAAACCTGAATCCGTACGTGTTGCATCCAGATTATTATTTGCTATATACGATAAAATTTCTTGTTCGTTTTCTACGGTGTAGTCTATATACTCTGTTGAGATATCATCATTTGAATCACAAGAGACGAAAAACACGACTAATAAGGCAATATAAATTGATTTCATATGTATTTTTTTATGGCGACAAATTTATGTATTTCAGGCTGTTGTAGTTTGTAAATAAATGTTAAAATAAAAGGTTTAAAAAGATGAAAAAATCCTTAAAAAACTATATTTGCGCCCATGTGGATGTATTTAGGCCTCTTATCGGCTGTATTTTTAGGATTACATAATTTATGTAAAAAACATGCGGTACAAGGGAATGAAGTTTTTCCAGTACTTTTAGGAACCATATCGTCTGGTTTTTTGGTTTTACTTCCCTTCTATTTGGGATCGCAATTTGCTTCAGATTACACCAAATCTTTAGGGTTTTTTGTTGAAAATATTCCGTGGGAAAAACACGGATTTATTTTTATAAAATCGGCTATTATGGCGGGATCTTGGGTTTTGGCATATCAAGCTTTAAAACATTTACCAATAACAATTGTTACACCTATTCGCTCGGCTGGACCCTTTTTTACATTTATAGGTGCCATTTTTATATACCAAGAACGTCCGAATCCGTTGCAATGGATTGGTTTTTTTCTGATTATTGGGTCGGTCATTCTCTATTCTAAAATTGGTAAAAAAGAAGGCATAGTATTTTCAAAAAACAAATGGATATTCGCAATTATAGCCGCGACGTTTTTAGGTGCTTCTAGCGGACTATACGACAAGTTTTTAATTCAGAGTTTATCACTGAATCCGCAAACACTTCAATTCTGGTTTTGTTTATATACCGTTTTAATTTTACTGGTTATCATGTCGGTAATCTGGTTTCCGAAAAAGGAAAAACGAAACGCATTTAAATGGCGTTGGTCTATACCAGCAGTTGGTATTTTATTACAAACAGCCGATTATTTTTACTTTAAAGCCTTACAAGATCCTGAAGCATTAATTATGTTGCTTTCTGCGATTAAAAGAAGTCAGATAATAATTGCTGTTGTAATTGGTGGACTTATTTTTAAAGAGCAAAACAAGCGTAAAAAATTAGTGCCATTAGCGGGAATTATGTTAGGGGTGTTCTTTATATTATATTCTTAGAATTCATAAAAAGTAAGATTAAAGAATAGAGAACTGAGAAAAGAGATTTGTGTATGTCCCTGATATAGGTTGACCACTTAAAACAAGTGATTACCTATGAAAGCAAATATTAAACAGCTTAAAAAACGACGTATTTATTCAGAAGAATTTAAACGCGAATTGGTTAAAGATTTTGAGTCGGGACAATTTAGTGTTCCTCAGTTAGAAAAATTACACGGAATTAGCAACTCAACAATCTACAATTGGATCTATAAATTTTCTAACTTTAATGAAAAAGGGGCAAGAGTTGTGGAGATGAAAGACAGTAGTAAGCAAAAAATGGAAATTTTAGAAGCTCGTCTTAAAGAGCTTGAGGCTATTGTTGGTCGCAAACAAATTAAGATTGATTACTTAGAGAAAATGATTGATCTCGCTCAAGATGAATTTAATATTGAAATCAAAAAAAACTCCAACACTCCACAATCAGCTGGTTCAAAATCAACAAAACAAAAGTAAGTTTTAGCATGAATCAGTTATATCAAGTTGTCGGTATTAGTAAGCAAGCTGTTTACCAATATGCGAACAGACAGGCCTTATTTACCGATCAATTATCTCAATTAATTTTGGAGGCTGATGATCTGCGTTTAGATCACCCTGGTTGTGGAGTAGAGAAAATGTATCAAATTTTAAATCCTAGTTTTATTGGTCGAGATCGATTTATAGAAACCATGATGTCTCTGGGTTATAGATTAAAAAAGAAGAGAAATTACAAACGTACTACCATAAGTTCAAAGAAGTATTATCCTAACTTAATTAAAGGCTTAGAGATAAACAAACCAAGCGGTGTATGGCAATCAGATATTACCTATTTGCCATTAAAAGAAAAACACTATTATGCTGTTTTTATAATTGATGTTTATACAAAAAAGATAGTTGGTCATCAGGTATCAGATAACATGCGAGCAGAAGCAAACATGAAAGCTTTAAACATGGCTTTAAAAACTAATAAGCCTCCAGAAATACATCATTCAGATAGAGGTAGCCAATATACGTACTCTAGGTATATAGAACGTTTAAAGAATGTAAACGCAAAAATAAGTATGTCCTTAAGCGGTTTAGACAATGCTTATGCTGAACGTATAAACAGAACCATAAAAGAAGAGTATTTAAATTATTGGAAACCACAGACATTTTATCAATTAAAACGATGTGTAAAAAAGGCGGTAGATAATTATAATTCTAAAAGAACTCACAAAAATTTACCTAAAATGAGTCCTAGAACTTTTGAAAAATACTGGTATAACTTAGAGCCAGAAAACAGACCTAAAATGAGTATATTTAACAATGAAATAATTAATTAAAAACGGGCAACTCTATTTAGGGAAATACATTGATTTTTAGTAACTGATGCACTTAGGAGAATTGAATATAATTAAGAAACCACTTAAAATTAGAGTTTAAAATAATTATGATTTAAGTTATTAACCCTAAAATATTTCACATAAAAAAGCCAGTTATTCAAGTAATAACTGGCTTTAAATTTTATACCTGATTAAAGGACTTTAGACTAATTATTTAAATAAGAATTAGCGGTTGAAGCACGTTCTAAAACATGATTATTTAATTCATTTATTGCTATTTGAAAATCTGCACTTGAATTTAAAAATGTAAATCCTTCTACTTCTGTTGTTGCGTAAGGTTCTACTAGAGCAGAATACGTTGCATATTTCGCTTGAATCGTACTGGTGTTAAACGCATTGTCTATGGTTTCCTGAACATACGTATCGTATTGTGTTTTATAGGTTTCATCGGCATACATATACCCTATTAACGGCCATTGACTATCATTTAAATTTGAAAAATCTAAAGCTAAAGCACCTTCAGCATTTCCGCGTTGCAAGGCTTCATTATTATCCCATGGAATCCACGATAAACGTGCTGTATCTGGATTGTTGTATAAGAAATAATTATGTGTCATTCTTCCGTAAGTATCCCAATTTTGGATTACTGTATTCACAGCTAAATACTTTAAAAACGTATCTGTATCTAAAATAGTCTCTAATTCCGCTCTCCAAGCTTCTGGATCTGATGCTCTATTGTCGGCATGTAAGGCAGCAAATAAGGCTTCAATATCTGTAAAATCGGCATCATCTTCATTCGTTTTCTTAACAAATACATCTTCAGAAAAAGTTCCTTCTGCAAAACTTGCGCCATCGCCATCAGGCTTATATAGGTTTCCATCATTATCTGAAAACTGTGTATCGATAACCGTATCATCTACCTCTTCAACCATAGTATATACACCAAAATATTCTGGACCATCACCATGATCTACATAAACGGTATAGAATGCAGTATGAGAAACTGCTAAACCAGCATCCCTAAACACATCGGCTGCTACTTTTTCTCTTAACATCGATTTGTCGTTATAGTTATTTTTTAAACTCAGTTTCTTAAATCCGTAAAAACGTTGATTATCAATCTGAGGATAATCGTCTTCATATTCATCGAAATCTAATTTAAAAGATAATTTTAAAATTCCTGCAGCCCAACTTGATTGTAAACTTGAGTTTCCTTTAAAACGAACCCCTACACGGTACCATTCTTTACCATTATAAAATACTTCGGCAGGTACAAAAATAGGATCTTCATCTATTTCTTCAACTTGTCCACCTCCTCCATTTCCAGG
This sequence comes from Formosa sejongensis, assembly GCF_033447105.1. Taxonomy (NCBI): domain Bacteria; kingdom Pseudomonadati; phylum Bacteroidota; class Flavobacteriia; order Flavobacteriales; family Flavobacteriaceae; genus Formosa; species Formosa sejongensis. The sequence goes on along the minus strand of NZ_JAWQUN010000004.1, from coordinate 247,437 downwards.
GCCTCCGGGACCACCAGCACCTCCTCCAGAAGTAGCACCAAACGTACCATAAAGCGTTGTCATATCTGTTAACATACTATCCCAACGTGCTTCAGTAATTACGATATCTATACGTTTCACTGCTTCATCTTCAAACACTTCATCAAAATTAGGATCGGCACTTTTACTGTGGGTTTCCGTGGTCCAATCTGTAGCTTCAAAATCAGCATCATCTATTATAACATCTGTACCATCATCAATTTCAGTTTCATCTGTAGTTGTATCATCATCTGAACACGAATACATAAAGACTAATTGAAAGGCTATTAGACATACTAAACTTACTTTTTTCATTCTTAAATACTTTTACACGTTGTTATTATGACTCAAATGTCATCAATAAAATAGTACCGAATTCTTAAATTAAGTGAAGTGTTCTAAGTTTTCTGTGAATGCCGAATATTGACCTTTAAAACCATTTTAAGATTTAGTAGAATATATAATTTGAAGTCTAATTTCCTTTAATACGTTGCCATAAGTCACCCATAAGTCGTTTGGCATCATCTCGATTTTTAGGGGTTTCTATAAAGTTAATATTACCGTTTTTATCTTTTTCAATCTTATATTGAAACACAAAATTATCGGCATTGGGCTCCATACTAAGCGTTCCAAAACGTAAATCGTTAAAATACAACGTGTCTTCAATTTTCGAAATAGTATACCAACCTTTAGAAATCTGAATCATGCGTTTTACCTTTTCATTATCCATTAATTCTCCCAGATATTCATGATGCTTTGGGTAGCTATTAAAACTAATGGGCTTGGTATCGAAAAACGAATAATGACCAACTAAATAGGCGTTCTTAGTATCGACATTGGCAATCCATAATATCGTATTTAATGGTGATGGCCGTGTATCTATTTCTGAATACGATACCTTTTGATCCTGTAATTCGGCTTCAAATTTATTAAATGCAATGCCCTTTAAAACAAGCGTTATGAGTAAATAGGATGAACTTAAGATTAGTCCCCAATTATTAAACGCGCTCCGTTTTTTAGACGACCGATGTTGAAACATAGCCAAAATTAGAAACACTAAAAAAGGAACGGTATATAACGGATCGATTACAAATATGTTTTTATAAGCAACACGCAAATCTAACGGCCAAAATAATTGCGTGCCCCAAGTGGTGTGGGCATCTAAAAGCGGATGTGTTACAAATGCCCAGAAAAACAACCACGACCAGCCTTTAACGTTCTTATAGCTCTCATATCGCGATACAATCCATCCAAAAATAGGTGCAAAAATAATTGAAAACAATATAGAATGTGTAAATCCTCTATGGATTTCAAGAGCGCTAACTGTATCTGTAACATGAGAAGCCAAAACATCTAAATCGGGAATTGTACCTGCAATTGCACCATATAACATGGCTTTATTTCCAATTTTTCTGCCAAGAACGGCTTCGCCAATAGCGGCACCTAAAACGATTTGCGTAAGTGAATCCATAAGTTTGCAAACATAACTGAAGTTATAGATATGACCTCAACGATTCTCAAATTTATATTTTGCAGGCCCTGTCTTGGTAATTATCAGTGTTTATTTTTTTACAACGATTAAAAGAACTTCGACTTCGCACTGGATAAACCAAGCTAAAAACCTAGGCTTACGAAACTTTATATTAGTGTATCGTAAGCCTAGGTTTTATAACTGTGCTTTTATAAGAATTGATTGTTTTACAAGACTATTACATCGGTGCTTCGAACCAAAAATCGATTCCAGTAGGTCCTTTCGAATCTCCATCATCTGATCCTTGCTGACTTTGTGATGATCTACCACCGCCACCTCCTCCACGGCCTCCAGAACCTCCACGGCCTCCGCCTCCGCCTTCAAGACTTTCAGTAGGACCCGATTTTTTACCTTTTTCAGGCATTTCCGTTTTTACTCCAATTTTTAATTTAGAAAAATCACTTTTAGACTTCTCCTTTAATTTGGATTTTGGTATCGTTAATTGATACGTTAATATCCCCGTTTTTTCATTATACCCATAAACAGCTTTAATGTCTAAACTGTTTAATAGCACATTAAAATTATTTGTTTTATCGAAAAAAATATATTCAGCTTCTTCAGGAAAATCTGTACTCACTGCTTTCTTTATATTTTTCTTTATTTGATTAACCTCAGCTTCCGTTTGAAAATCATCTGTACGACTTCCTTTCGGTTTCATTTGCATATTGATTGGCTCCAGCGGATATTTCACAGCGACATCTTCCTTGTCTTTCCCTTTTAAATCGAAAAACACAGTCACGCCATGATGTAACATAGTCATGATCGTTTTGGTATCTTGAGTACTGATGTCAACCATAATATAACGCTCGTTATCGGTTACCTTATAATTCACATTTTCATTGGCTATACTAATAGTATCGGCAACTAAATATCCATTTTCTGGATGTGCATAACTTGATAATGTGATGCAACATAAGATTAAACCAAACAGTTGAGATTTCATAAAACAATAATTTTTAATATATATCATGTAAAAGTATTCTTATTCAGTTTACTTTTAAAAAGATATAGACTAATTCCGTAATTCGATCTACGAACTCGAATATTTTGAAGATGTAAATATTTGAATTTGGAATAAAAACGAAGCCTCTTTTAACTATTCAAGGAATTTTGATTAATGAACTCTAAAAATTTAGGCTTGTATTGCTCGGAAACTGTAATGCGCTGATTGTTTATTAAAATCTGGCTACGCTCTACAACTTCAATATTTTTTAAGGATACAATAAAAGAGCGATGCACACGCATAAAGTCTGAACTCGGTAATTCTTCTTCCAAAGATTTTAAACTCATTAATGTTAAAATGGGTTTCGGATTATCTTTTAGCCAAATCTTGATATAATCTTTTAAGCCTTCAAAATATAAGACATCCGAGAGTTTGATGCGTAATTGCTTGTATTCTGATTTCACAAAAAGAAACTCTTTTTTTTCTAAAAATGGACTTGCAGATCCTATTGTGGCTTCTGTGTTTTTTCCATGTACCAAATCGAACCAGGTTCTGGCTTTATTTGCTGCCGTTAAAAACTCGGCATAATCGAAAGGTTTTAATAAATAATCTAAAGCTTCAACTTTAAATCCTTCAAGAGCATATTGATCGAAAGCCGTAGTAAAAATAATTCGGGTGTGTTTAGGTACCATTTTAGAAAACTCTAAACCTGTCAAGTCTGGCATTTGAATATCTAAAAACAGTAAATCAACCGTTTCATCTTGTAAATATTCCATGGCTTCAATAGCACTACCACACTTCTTTTTAAGCTCTAAAAACGGCGTTTTTTCAACATAACTTTCAACTAAATTTAGAGCCATAGGCTCATCGTCTACAATTACACAACTTAGTTTTAAAGTATCCATATCGTTTAGGTTTCTATTTGTAAATCTACTAAAAATTGACCGTCTTTAACTTCTGTTTTAAATACATGTTTATCAGGATACAATAATTCTAAACGTTTTTTAAGATTTTGAAGTCCTATTCCAGAACCACTTTTATCTGTGGTTTGTTTTGGAAAATTATCGTTTTCAATTGTAAATCTTACCGTTTTATCTTCAGTAGTCATATCTATTTTAATATGACTCTCTTTATTTGCGGACACACCATGTTTAAAAGCATTTTCTATTAATGAAATAAATAAAAGCGGTGCAATTTGAATGGTCTGTAAACCCGAAGGAAACTGTGAAACGACTTGTGTTTTATCGGAAACGCGTAATTTCATGAGTTCCAGATACTTCTTCATAAAATCGATTTCCTTAGTTATAGGCACCATTTCAATATTTGTTTCATACAATAAATACCGCATCAACTTACTTAAACTATGGATAGTAGATTTTGCCTGCTCTGGAGAAATATCGACCAAAGAATAAATGTTATTCAACGAATTGAAAAAGAAGTGCGGCTGTAATTGGTAGCGTAAATGTTGTAATTCTGATTGTAGTTTTACATTAGCGGCTTCCTTACGTTCTGCTTCTGTAGTGACCCAACGCTTAGTTGTTTTTAAGGCAATAGAAAATAATAGTGGCGCGATATACGATAACGCTTGCATATAGATAAACATTTCAATAGGTGGCTTCCCTTCTTCTTTTCTATTATCTCTCTGTAATAGCGCATCAAAAAACGTAGCTCCAATTTGCTCTTTAAGCGCTAAGAATAAAGCAATACATACTATATTTATAATGATAAATTGTATCGTTTTTTTTGCAAATAGAAACTTATCTATGAATATGAAATAATTCAGATAAAAAATCAGAGCATAAAATGCCAACGGCACCCAAAAGCGAGCAGCTATACGATCTATATCTTGCTCCTGACCATACGATAGAAAGTAAGGCATACTAAACAACACCAACCAGACTAGTAGATGTGAAAAGATATTTATGTTTTTGTTTTTATACATTAGTTTTAATTATAAGAATAATTGATTCTTTAAAGTTTTTTGGTCCTCCTAAAGCTCTTTAACTTATTAAAGGCCTCTCAAAAATAGCATTTACAAACTAATTATTTAGCTAGATTATTTTAACTTAATTAATATAGTTACTAATGTATTTAATCCAAAGCATGTTTTGTTGACAGTGCATATTTACCCGCACCAGAAAAACACAACGCTATAGCAGGCAAGGTAAACAGTAAAATGAGCTCTATCGCTAAACCACCTGTCTTAGATAATTCGAATAGATTTCCTGCGTGTTTTAAATATAAAGCAGTCAGCATTCCAAAGACAAAAACTACAGATGCCAATCGTGTTCGCCAACCTATCAAAATAAGTATCGGAGCGATCAATTCCGTAATATAAACGCCATATGCCATTAGTTCTGGTAAGCCTGCATTGGCTAGCATATTCTGAATACCATCTAAATGGTTAATCTTGGCAATACCATGGAACAACATTAAACCTCCCACGGTAACTCGTATCAGTAACAAAGCAAAATCTGTATCTTTTTTCATTTTTATAATTAGTATTTTTAATAAAAGCATTCATGAATCTCTGATTTCAGGATCTCATGATTCCAAATGTTAATCGAGCGGAGTCGAGATATGGCTCAAAAAGCTTTCGACTCCGCTCAAGCACCCTATACATTTATATCTGCGTTGTTAATCAACAAAGTCTATAAATCTTGATTCTTGTATCTAACAGCGCAGCGGTCTCACATCTAATATCTAGTTGTTTTATGTTCTATACTTGAACATGAAGGTTATCGAGCGGAGCCGAGATATGGCTCAAAAAGCTTTCGACTCCGCTCAAGCATCCTATACATTTATATCTGGGTTGTTAATCAACAAAGTCTATAAATCTTGATTCTTGTATCTAACAGCGCAGCGGTCTCACATCTAATATCTTGTTGTTTTATGTTTTATACTTGAACATGAAGGTTATCGAGCGGAGCCGAGATATGGCTCAAAAAGCTTTCGACTCCGCTCAAGCACCCTATACATTTATATCTGCGTTGTTAATCAACAAAGTCTATGAATCTTGATTCTTGTATCTAACAGCGCAGCGGTCTCACATCTAATATCTAGTTGTTTTATGTTCTATACTTGAACATGAAGGTTATCGAGCGGAGTCGAGATATGGTTTATTATTACTTCACATTTCTTACCAAACGCACATAGTTATAATAACGTTCTCCACCTTCACTTGCTGGTCCGTTTTCATGTTTTGTATCGAATCGTACTGCTCCTGCACCGTGAAAATCTAAACCTTCATTATTTACAGCGCGTCCGAAAGACACATACCACGCATAGTAATACGGTTTTCCTTTTTGAAAGCGTGCAGATGTACTCGTCCAAAAATAAGGATAGTCTAAAACGCTATTTTCATTCGTGATTTCTGAGGTATTAAATATGGGATTTATTGCGGGTCCTTCTTTTAATATATCTTGAGCTCCCGGTGCATAATCATAATCTACTATTCCCTGTAATTCTTTTACATTTGGCAATCTCCAATCCGAATAGCCTGCCAGTTCTGAACCCTCTGCATATGCTAAAGCATTTTTCCAATCTAAACCTATTTCACTATCCGTTTTAGACCACATTAAGCCCGTTGCTTGATCTGAAATGGTTTCATCGTTATTATCGACAAAATCATTAGTGCCATAGACAGTACCACGGACAGCACGCACATGTTTTAACATCGGATTTCCTGTTGGACGCTCTCCATTCCCTGGAGGAGGTGGTCTATTACCATCACGTTTCTCTCCTTTTGGACCTTCAGAATTTTCATTAGCAACGTCTTCTGCTTTTTCACCTTGAGGTCTTTGATTTCCTGGAGGCGGACCTTTACGATCTCCCATGTCTTTTGGTGCTTCTCCTGGATATGCTTTAATATGACCCGTTGCATAATTTACACCAAAAGCAGCTGTATAACCACCTTCTTCTGTATGACCAACATAGGCATTATCTGCCCAATACTGTTCACTTTTATCGACATGTTCGTTATTTACTAATGAAAAATAATCTGTGTTTATATAGGGCCAACCCGTACTAAAATCACTAATAGAATACAATTCTTTAGCGGTTGGCAGTCTCCAATCGTCGTAACCTCCGAGTTCTAAATTTTCAGCATATGCTTTTGCACCTTCCCAATCAAATCCTTCTGATGTTGGAATCTCTTCCCACATCAATCCAGAGTTTTTATCGGTAATGGTACCATCTCCATTTTTGTTGTAAGTCATCAGGTTTCCGTTTAAGTAATTCCCATCTTGACCATAAAACGGATCTCCTGCTTTTAAGTTTTCTAAGAGTTCTCCGTCTTCGCCATATGTTTCAACCTGACCAGTTGCAATTTGTAAGTAGTTACTCTGACGCATATTGGTGCTGTTTTCCGTGTTTTTGCCTTTGTTATTCTTACACGATTGTAAGATAAAACCCGTTAATAAGGCAAAAATGAATATCCGTGTAATGGTACTGATTTTTAATGTTTTCATAATTTTAAAATTTATGGTTTTACATGGATTCTACTTTACAGTTCTCACCAATCTCACATAATTATCTATGTGTTCTTCTTTTTCGATTGCTGTTTCGTCATTTACCTTGGTCCTCCTGCTCCTGCTCCACCTTCTCCTGTTGGTCCCATTTCACCTCCAATTTGCGTCACTGAACTATTTGTTGTAAAGGAATTACCCGAGTCTATTCCACCACTATAAGTTCCAGACGTGTATAATCCGTTGATTTCAGTTCCATTGCTTACACTACCTCCTGTGTAGATCGTATACGTTTTATCGGTTTCTAATTTTGCATTGGAATATATAATTGTGACGACACTATAAGGCACTTCATACGTAAGTGCTTCCGTACCATCTGCTGATTGAATATTCAATAGCTGGTTTGCACTAACACCATCAAAAATAACGGAGTTTTGTGTGCTTTCACTCTCCGTTGGAAATGATGTATTTAACCCCAATCCTAAAATGGTTCCTCCGGTAATTTTAAAGGTGTTAGCATCACAATCAAAACTACCATCTGGCTCATCAGTTCTAGTGGCTATGGCAATGGTTGTTCCACCTGTAATGGTAATACCTTCGTTACTATCAATAGCATCATTTTTTGTAGTATAAACATAGATATTTCCTCCATTTATGTATAAAATTCCATTTGCATTAATACCATCATCATATGAATTTATATTTATTGTACCGTCATTAATAGTCAATATTCCTTTTGCTTCTATCCCTTCACCTTCGGAATTGTTTATCACAAAATCACCACCATTTATAGTGACATATGGTGTAATAGAATCGTCTGGTTCTTCCTCATCATCAATATCATACGAGGCTACAATACCATCATCCACAGCATTTATATTAAACGTTCCATCGTTAATAATTATATAGCCCTCTTCGCAATCCATTCCATCGCTATCCGCAGTTAAATTAAGTGTACCTCCATCTACAATAATATAATCGTTGGTGTGTATAGCATCGGAGGCTGCTTTGGTTACTGTAATGGTTCCACTAATAACTCTTACATAATCATCACTTGCAATACCATGCTTGTAGTTTCCTGCGACGTTAAGGGTTCCAGAACCACTAAAAACCAATTGTCCTTCACTAAAAAATGCTGCTTTTGCATCTTCGTCATCAGGGATGTTGTTATAACTTGATGCATCGGTTAAGTTATTGGTACCTTCCAATATCACAAAACTCGTTTTTGAAGATTGAATATTAATGGCAGGACCATCTGTATTGGTAATACTTAAATCATTTAGGGATAATTTGAATTTTTTATCGCTATATATTTTTAACATCCCATCTGTTGTTGTACCAGATACCTCGTAAGCCACTTCGGAGATAGTCGAATTAATAATAACCTCAGAGCCGTTTTGCGTAATCACCACATCCGAAGGAACAGGATTTGAAACTGTAGACATGTTCTCTGAAAACACAATTTGCACGGTATTTGAAAAAGTAGCATTTTCAACTACATCATCTTCATCGGCACCTGTGTTATTGGTATCTCCTTCAGGCGTACCAGATACATTAGTATTCGTTATTGTAATATCTTCTGATAGTGTAGTTTCATCATCAGAATCATTATCGGTATTACATCCTATGACTAATGTCATTAATGAGAATAGCAAGAAAAATATACCCAAATAGTTTACTCTATTTTTTAGTGTTACGTTCTTCATTTTTTCTAATTTTTAATTGTATGATACAAAGAACTGATAAAGTGGCTATATTTAAAACTATAATCTACGATTCGGGTTATTTCATCTACAAACGAGAACATATTCAAAATAAGGGCATTAAAGAGGTTTAAAATAGGTTTAAGACTTTCAAAAAAAAGTAAAAACAAAAAGGACCGACCTATAATTTAGGACGATCCTTTTTGACTGAATTATTGTAATAATTGACTACTTAACTGTTCTTATAATCACACATCATTTTTTATTCGAATATTAGCATCAACTGTTTATCTTCTTGTCCTCTATTCGTAACGTAAAGCTGTAATTGGGTCTAAAGCTGATGCCTTACGTGCTGGATACCATCCGAAGAAAATACCTGTTACAGCACAAACAGCAAACGAAATCACTATGGAATATAGCGCGACACTCGTCGGCCAATTCAAGAATTTCTCAATGAATACTGTGGAGGTGAGTCCTAAAAGGACGCCTAAAGCACCACCTGTAATACTTATTAAAATAGCTTCTATTAAAAATTGCATTAAAATATCAGCTCCTTTAGCTCCTACAGCCATTCTTAATCCAATTTCTTTGGTCCGTTCTTTTACTGAAACGTACATAATATTCATAATTCCAATACCTCCAATTAATAACGAAATACTTGCTACAGCTACTAATAATAAAGTTAACATCTCACTTGTAGAACTAAAAGTAGAAATAAGCTCTTCCATAGACTGTACACTAAAATCGTCTTTACTTGGATGAGGTATTTTATGTTGTACTCTCATAATTTCTGAGACTTCAGTAACAGCATTTGGCGCATCGTCTTCACTTATTGCCGAAGCCATAATTTGACTGATATAATCAATAGCCAAAATACGTTTTTGTACGGTTGTATATGGTGCAATAACCACATCATCTTGGTCTTGACCAAAGGTGTTTTCTCCTTTTACTTCTAATACACCAATCACTGTAAATGGAATATTATTAAAACGAATCATCTGTCCAATAGGATCTTGCCCATCAGGAAACACATTGTCCACGACCGTTTGCCCAATAAGTGCCACTTTAGAAGCCGTTTGTACTTCGGAATCTGTAAACATACTGCCGCTTTGCAAATCAACTACTTTAATTTTGAGATAATCTGGATTTACGCCATAAATAGTACTTGGCCAGTTATTGGAACCGTTTATAACTTGTCCGCTACCATTTACCAATGGTGTTGCATAACTTAAAAAGGTGGCTTGATCTTTAATGGCTTCATAATCTTTAAGGGTAAGTGATTGCATCTCACCTGCACTTGGCCGAACTCCACTACTTGAAGTAGACGCTGGCCTTATAGTAATAATATTAGAACCCATAGCCGAAATACTTTCGCGAATGCTTTCTTTAGAGCCTTCACCTATAGCTAACATTGCAATTACAGAAGCTACCCCAATAATAATCCCCAACATAGTAAGCAAAGTTCTCGTTTTATTGAGAATAATTGCTTTCATCGCTATTTTAAATAAGTTTAATACTCTCATAATTAATCGTCTTGTTTAGGTAATTTTGCCAATTCAGCAGCAGCAGATTTGATGTTTTCATTCTTATAATCTTTAATTACATGTCCATCTTTTAATACTACAGTTCTACTACTAAATGTTGCAATATCATCTTCGTGAGTTACAAAAGTGATGGTAATACCTTGTGTTTTATTTAACTCTTGAAACAAAGACATGATCTCGTAAGACGTTCTCGTATCTAAGTTCCCCGTAGCTTCATCGGCTAGAATCATCACGGGATTGTTTACCAACGCTCTGGCAATGGCCACACGTTGCTGTTGTCCTCCAGATAGTTGTGACGGTGTATGATCCAAACGTTCGCCCAAACCAACCATTGTAAGTGCCTTTATAGCGCGTTCACGGCGTTCGCTGGTTGAAACCTTGCTATTGTATAACAACGGTAATTCTACGTTTTCTATAGCTGATGTTCTTGCTAATAGATTATAAGATTGAAAAATGAATCCTATCTTTTCGTTTCTAATGGTTGCCAGTTCATTTCTACTAAGGTCTTTTACGTTTATACCGTCAATTTCAAAAAGTCCAGAAGTAGGCTGGTCTAAACACCCTAAAATATTTAACATGGTACTTTTACCAGATCCACTAGATCCCATGATGGTAACAAACTCACCTTCTTTTATACCAAACGATATTCCGCGTAAGGCATGAACCGTTTCGGTTCCCATCGTAAATTCGCGTTTTAAATCTTCTATTTTTATGATGTCTTTGCTCATCTTATTATCTTTTTCCGCCACCACCTCTTGATGTTGTTGGCATAAATGGACTTTCGCTTTTATCTGTTGTTTTTGTTCCAGAAGCACTTACGCCTTCTAAGCTATATACTAATTTGTCACCTTCAGAAATTCCTTCTAAAATTTGAACGTTAACGCCATCACTTGCTCCTAAAGTGACTTCTTGAGATTTTATTTCTCCATTGCTACTGTAAACCCACACAACGCTACCTTTGTCTTTATATGTTGGTCTTTCTGTTGATCTTTCTGTTGATCTTTCATTTGTTTGTTGTGCCGTAAGATTTTGTTGTTCATTATAAGCGGTTAATTCTTGGCGCGTTGGCTTAAAGTTAATGGCTTTGGCTTCTGTTGTTAACACATCTTTTAATTCTAAGGTGTAAATAGAAATGATAGCTGTTAAACCTGGTTTTAATTTTAAATCTGGGTTATCTGCTTTAACCACTACCGTATAGGTTACCACATTTGAGGTTACCGTTGGGTTTAATCGTACTTGGGTAACAACGCCTTCAAATTCTTCTCCTAAATAAGCATCAACATTAAAACTAACACGTTGCCCTTCTTTTACCTCTCCTATGTCTGCTTCATCAACATCAGCTTCTACCTGCATTTCTTTTAAATCTTGAGCAATTGTAAACAAGGTTGGTGTACTTAAACTAGCAGCAACTGTTTGTCCTTCATCAATAGCTCTAGATAAAACAACTCCATTTATTGGCGAATAAATATTAGCATATCCTAAATTTGTTATGGCAGATTGTAAATCTGAATAACGTTGAGTTACGGTTCCTTTTGCAGTTTCATAATTAAAAGTAGCTTCATCAAAATCAGATTGACTGATTACTTGGTTGTCAAACAACGATTTTTGTCTGTCGTAAATCGTTTTCAAATAGTTTCTTTGACTTACTGCATTATCATAAACTGCTTGAGCTTGTATTTTAGAAGCATTTAAGTTTGTTTTATCTAATTCTGCAATTAATTGTCCTTCTGTAACTACACTGTTATAATCTACATAGATTTTTTCTACAACACCAGAAACTTGCGTTCCTACTTCTACTTGTGTAATGGGTTCAATCGTTCCGGTTGCCGTTACCGATGTGGTAACATCTCCTTTTTTAGCAACTACCGTTTTTGCTTCTATTATAATGGCATCGTCGCCTTTCATAAAAGAGTATCCTACAATAGCCAATACAACGACTACAATGCTTATAATGATGATTTTTTTATTTTTCATTTTCTTTTGAATTAAAGTTTGATATCGTTTCCTTGATAAAATTGTAAAAGTTGGTGGTATAAAATATTTAAATATTTGGCTTTAATATAATCTTGCTGAGCAGCTGTATATGTATTTTGATTGATGATTAAATCGGTAGTACTTAAAGCGCCTAATTCGTATTTAGTTGTCGCCAAATTATAAGACTCTAAAGCCGCCTCTTGAGAAGCCTCTGCTGCGAAAAGTTGCTCCTGTGCCGAGAGTCCGTTTTGATAGGCCGTTTCCACTTTTCTGTAAATCTCTTTCTCTGTGAATTGTTTCTGAATTTCGGAACGCTCAATATTTATCTTAGCTGTTTTTACTGCCGATTTTGTTATATTTCGATTAAAAATCGGGATAGACAAATTCAATCCTACTTTCTGATTAAAATTTATATTTAGCTGCTCGGTAAAATTAACATCTGAAATACTTGTATATCCAGAGCCCACACTTCCTATTAAAGATAAGGTTGGCAAATACCCACCTTTAGCAATATCTAATTCCTTTTCATTTATAGAAATATCTATATCACTAGCAGCCATTTCTGGTAAAACCTCTAAAGCTTTATCATAGATCATCATTTTATCCTTTTCTAAATTTACAATATCCATATCACCTTCAATAGGCTTTATTTCAATCGTATCGGTAGGGCCAAGTTCCAATAACTGTTTAAGCGCAATAATATATTGTTGATAGTTATTCTTTGCAGTTATTACATTATATTTATTAGTAGCCGCCTGTGATTGCGCCTCAGTATAACCGTTTAAAGCTATCGTTCCAGCATCTAATCGTGCTTTTGCACGCTCTACTTCTTTTTCTGAAGCAATTAAATTGTTTTCAGCTATTTTAATATCTTCCTCAGCATATAAAATTTGAAGATAGTTTTCTAGAATACCTACGGTGATGTCGTTCTTAGCCGCTTCAATTAAAAACGTATTCTGATCTACAATAAGTTTATTCTGCTTGATTTTATTTGTAAGCTGACTCCCTTGATATACCGTCATGGAACTACTCACACCTAAATTAGAAGAGTAAATTTGATCGGTTACATAATCGCTAGTAATGGGATCAATCGTATTCCCATTAGAAAAATTCTGAGACGCACTACCAAATAAATTTGGTAATCGCAAAGACTTCGCTTTATCGTAATCGACTTCCGATATATCTTTATTCAACCCTGCATCTTTTACAGTCAAATTATTTTCTACTGCATAATTTATACAATCTTGTAAAGACCATATTTTAGGTTGAGTAATAGAATCATTTGTTTGTCCTGAAACTATTATCACACTAAAAAAGCATAGTATTTGTAAAACAATTTTCATTTTTTGAGTGTATTTTTATTTAACACTTCAAAATTGCGACTATATAAGCGTTCTATATAATAGAATAGAAGTTTGCCGTTGTTTGCTATACAAAAGCGGTGTTTTTATCGATGAGAATTTTTAGGATTTCTAAAAAAACTTAAAGACACAAAAAAGCCTTAGACGATTGCTAAGGCTTAAATTGTAACACAATTGAATATAAATATTAAAACACAATCACCGTTTTTCCAATACTCTTTCCTGATTCTTGTAAGCGATGTGCTTCTTTTAGATTCTCGACAGTAAAGCCTTTTAAGGTTGTTGTTAACGTAGATTTTAATGTACCATCATCTAATAAATCGGCTATTTGATTTAAAATATCATGTTGCTTTTCAATATCGTCTGTGGTGTACATAGAACGTGTGTACATAAACTCGTAAGAAAATGTCACACTTTTATTTTTCAGTAGATTTAAATCTAACGGATTAGTACTTCCTGTAATAGATACAATATGCCCTTGAGGTTTTATTATATCGGCTGCTAGTTCCCAATAGCCTTCTAAGTCGACAAAGTCTAAAATATAATTGACTTCTGGGTGACCAATCTTCTGTAATTCTTCTTTTAAATGATGATGATTTACTACAAAATCTGCTCCTAAATCGGTACACCATTGTACAGAATCTTCTCGAGATGCCGTTGCGATCACGGTTAGATTGGTTAGTTTTTTAGCCAATTGAATCGCAATAGACCCTACACCTCCAGCACCTGCCAAGATAAGAACCGTCTTCCCTTTATCGGATTCTGGATTCACTTTTATACGATCGAATAGCGTTTCGTAAGCGGTTAGCGTTGTTAATGGCATGGCGGCCGCTTCGGCATGAGTGAGCGCCTTAGGTTTTTTCCCAACGATGCGTTCATCGATTACCTGATATTCGGCGTTACATCCATCCTTTGTAATATCGCCTGCATAATATACCAGATCTCCAACTTTAAATTTAGAGGTCTGATCGCCTACTGCTTCTACAATACCAGAGGCATCCCAACCAATAATTTTAGGAGTATCCAACACCATGTCTTTTGCCGCATTTTGTCTGACTTTAAAATCGACTGGATTTACAGAAAGGGCTTCTATTTTAACCAATAACTCAAACCCTTTGGGTGTTGGTTTTTCAGTGTCGAAAGCCATAAAACTATTTGCTTCTGATATTGGTAATGATTGTTTAAATCCTATAGCTTTCATCTTGATTTGGTTTAAGAAAGTGTCGTCATTTTATTTACAGCAAATTCAATAAGTTTAGCATGTGTTGCAGCTGTAAACGTCTTAAAATGATCTGTTTCTAAATGTTTTTCAAGGGCAGTATCGTTTTCCCAATTTTCGTAAACCACAAAGCTATTTAAATCGGTGTTATCTTGAAGTAAGGTATAATTAATACAGCCTTTATCTGTTCTTGAAGACTCTACTAATTTTAGAAGTTCATCTTTTATAAGTTCCGTGAATTCTGTTTTCGCTAGAATTTTAGCGATTATAGTTAATTGATTTTTCATTGTGTACTTTGTTTAGAAATACAAAGATAAAAGGTTAAACGGATTTAAGTTTTCCTACTGAATACTTATGCTTTTTTTAACGCCCTTTTGAGTAAAATACCGTGTAGCTAAATTAAATTGACTTATAAAAAGGATATTCGCTTTTACAAAAACAGGAATCGCAATTAAAATGAATAATGTAAATGATAAGAAAAACATGACCAATATAACTTTTGAATGGTTTTTATAACAGCTACGGTTAGCTTGTATTAGAACAGATGTTGTTTAAAGAATTAAAACACGATTAATCTTTTCTTAAATATTAATCGTGTTCATTTTTTTCATTGATAAAAAACCCTTCGACTACGCTCTTGATAAACCAAGCCAAAAAAATCTAGGCTTACGAACTTTTATCTAAATTTTTCGTTCACCCAAAAACAACACTTTTTTTTAAAAGCTTTTTCTCAATTCCTGAGGAAACCTTAGATTGAATATCAAAAAGATTAACGTTCTAATCGAGTTTTGTTTGGAATTCAATATTTCATTTCATTTAATAATAATTCTAATTCCATTTCATTATCTATTTCCTCTCCAATTAGATTAAGATTATCAACCATTCTATCTCTACTATTTAAACTACTTATAACCATTGGGAATGCTTCACCAATATTTAAGCAAATAATGTATATAATTCCTGATAATAAATTTTTTTCAGATAAAGTGTTAGGGATTTTATATTCAATATTTTCTTTTGAAAAGAAAGATTCATTTTTAATTCTAAAATTATGGACTAATAATTGATTTCTAAAAGCTAATAATCCACTCCACTTATTAATTCTTTTAATACCTGCTTTATTTTTCTTTTTTACTTTTAATATTATTTCTTTATCTACTTCAGGTAGTTCATAAACATTGAAAAAATTATGGTATTCATCAAGAAAAGAGCAGAATAGAATAATTGAATAGTTTGCTAGTATTGCACCTGCTGATCTTTTTAGATTGAAGCTTTTATCAAAAAAATTATCTAATTTAATATTTTCTAGAATTTTTTGATTTCTTTCAATTTCATTTAGACTTTCTATTGTTAAATGAATTTGAGTTTGAAGGTGAAACATAGTTTTTAAAGTGTTTCTTAATTTCTCATTCTCCATTTATTCTCGTTTAACTTTAGAAATTATTCAAAACAGTTTAGTATTAGATTTTACTTAAGTAACTAAATTAATAATAAACCGAAAATATATAAAATGTTAATTTATGGTTTAATTATGCTCATTCAAATCATTTAATATTTTTTTTGCTTCCTTTATATCAATTCTTGCTTTCGTACCGTGTTTCTCTAGTAAATGTAATAAGTTACCACCATTAAGCAAAGTTAAAGGTTTGCCTTTTGCAAAATTATATGAATCTGAACCATAGTCTGAAGTTGTAACTAATATACCTTTATTAGCACCTTCATTCATTACTGTTCCGTACAAATCACGAACGGCAGCTACTCCCACAGTATTAGTATATCTTTTGGCCTGAATAACTATTTTTCCACCTCTAATTGGGTCAGAATCAAATGCAATTGCATCCACACCTCCATCTCTACTTGCTTGTGTAACTTTTACTTGACTACCATTGTTACTAAATTCTTTTTCGAATAATTCTCGAATTAAATGTTCAAACTCTTCCCAGTTCATTAAAGCAAGATTTGTAGTATCATCAAAATCAACATTTTTTGAATCTACGAATCTTTTATCCGAATCCAAAGATGTAATAATAGGTTGTATTTCACTTAAACTGCTTAACTTACTACTTCCGATTCCTTTTAAATTACGGAAACATAGTTTTGGATCTACATTTTCCAAATTCATGTATATCAGTTCTTCTTTTTTTACCTGAAGTGATAAAATACATTTTTCACCTTCAATGCCTGTTGCTTTATTAATAGATTTAACCCAGCCATTAAAAGAAACCGCCTCTAAACAATTTATATAATCAGAACTAAATAATTCTTTAAGAGATCTTAAAGTTATTTTGTAAATAATTTGGTCGAATAGAATGTCTTTTTGTTTTTCGGAAATGTGTTTTTCTTTGATTTCATTTTGAGATGCTACAAAAGAAATACTTTTTAAAGTTGATATATATTTAGGTGCGGGAAGATAATAATCTACTACTAATATTTTATTTTGAGGATTATATTCACAATAAATTTCTTTTTTAAATAAAAATGGATAATCTGAATTTTCTAATATTAGCTTAGTGTAATTATTTATTGAATAATTTTTTTTAAGTAAATAATCTTGCTTTAATGAATTAACTTCAAGATTATATTCATCTTGTTTCTGTTGAAATGATTGCTTTCTTTGCTGCCATTCCTTTTCTTTTAGAAGGGTATCATTATCCATTTTCTTCTAATATTTCGTTTATGACTGAATTATCAATTTGTTTTGCATCATATACAGCTTGTAAGAAATCTTGAGAATTAAAAAAATCTTTATTTTTTAAAGCCCTAATATCATTTCGATTTAATTTTAAACCATTTTGAATTAAAAATTTAATAAAACCAATTGTTCTACCTCTATCTACTAACCTAATTATAGGATAAAATGAATCCGAAACATCTAAACCTCTATCAATTAAAAATTTTAATTCTTCAATATTTTCTGGACCATTATAATACATGTTTTTTAAGAAGTCCCTATTTGAAATATTCAAATAGTTTACAAATTCTATTTGCTTATATTCCTCGCTTTCTTCCCAAGCTATTTTTAATTTTTCTTCTTTAATTCTAATTTGTTCTAAATCTTTTTCTTTTTCAATTCTTGGATTTACTTCATCAAATGTAGATTTACTCTTTAAGCTATCTATAAAAAACTCAAAATTAAAGTCTTGATTAATATCTTTTAGTATATGGTCTAAATCATGGTTAAACTCTGATAATTTAAGATTAATTACTTTGACTTTATTTTGAATTTCTATTTTTTTTGCTTGCTTACTTTTTATGGTTAGTTTTAAGCTATTTGAATAATCATTATATTCTAGTATACTTTTTAAATCATCTATTCTTTCTAAAATATTGTTTACTTTCATTTTTTTTGAATTCAGATGTGTAGTTATGCTTTATTAGATTTTGGATAAATTATTGTTAGTTATTTTTTTAAACTTACAACTAACTATTATATATAACAAGCATACGTCTTATCTATCAAATATAACTTATATATTTTTTATATTAAAACACCTCCCTATTCTTTGGTCTGCATCCAGTCTACTTCGCATCTCATTCGGTAAAAACCACATTTTTACAAAACATACTAAAAGGGTACTCGAACAAAACCTGAACAAGACCCGAACGAAGCCCCCTATAATACAGAATATTGTGGCAGGAGTAATCAGGATGTTTCAGCATGTGTCAATTTGTGTCACGACGTGTCACCATGTATCAGCATATTGTAATTTGGTTGAGGTGTTTGTCTTGCCATCAGGAGGTAAAAACGGGTTTATGTTCTAAAGTTTAGGTGCTATTTAAGGGCACTGTAAAGGCTTAAAACAAGGTTGTAAGAAGACATTAATTTGATTTTTTCAATCGTATAACATCTTTCAGAAAGACGACTATCATAACGAGGATAAAAAAAGCAAACGGCAAAGAGGTTATAATTAACAATTTAGACACGGTTACTAACACATCAATATCGGGCTTTACATTCCCCAGAAGTACTAATGCAATGGTGGCTAATAAAATAAACACAGACCAGATTACACGGTGCTTTTTATTGGGATCTTTAGACCCTTTATCTGTAAACATACTCAGGACAAAAACAGCAGAATCTACAGAGGTGACTAAAAAACTAATAAGCAATAAAATGGTTGTGAGATTTAAAACCGCGGCAAAAGGATAATGCTGAAAGAATACAAATATGGAAGAGAATACATTTCCAAACTCATTAGCATAGGTGTCCATCCCTTCAATAAGCTGAAAAGCCGCCGTTCCAAATACCGAAAACCAAAAGAAAGTTCCCAGCGACGGAATAATTAAGACGCCCAATAACAATTGGCGTAGTGTGCGTCCTTTAGAGATCCGTGCGATAAAGATGCCTGTAAAAGGTGCCCATGCCAACCAAAAGGCCCAGTAATAAAACGTCCAACCGGTTAAAAAAGAGAGTCCAGGATTGTAATCGCCTAAAGCGAGACTCATAGGAATAAAATCTATAATATAATGAAACGTACTTTCTGCAAATGCTGTTAAAATCCCTAACATATCACTTGTTACAAATACAAAAAGTAAAATAGCAAGCGTAATAATAATGTTTAATTTAGAAAATAATTTAATGCCTTTATTTACACCTTGCCACGCAGAATAACAGGCAATGCACGAAATACCCACACACAATACTAATATTGTGGTTACGCCTAATTCTGTGTTAAAAACATGATTCAAGCCCCCTTTAATTTGTGTGGTTCCTAAACCAATCGCGGCTACGAGTCCGAAGACGGTGGTGACAATGGTAATCACATCTACCGATGTTCTAACCGTCTCACTTTTTATTTCATCTTCTATTGTTGCACTTATACGCACATGTTTACGTTTTACAAAAAGTGCATACCCAACAACCATGGCAAAGAGCCCGTAAAATGCCCAAGCCGTTAAACCCCATTGGTAAAAGGTGTATTCTAACGCTAAGGTTTCTGCCGACAAACCTGAAGCGTATGGCGGATGTTGTTGCATAAATACAGGTTCTTGCACGGCACGCAATAAAATACCAGATCCCATACCGGCACTATACAACATGGCGGTCCACGCCCAAAGGGAGTGTTCTGGTTTCGAATTAGGTTTCCCTAATTTAATGGTGCCTAACGGAGAAAACGCCACAGCCAATACTAAAAGCACACAGCCTAAACCGAGATACAAATAAAAATAACCGAAGTAATTACGCACCCATAAAGACGCCTGCTCAATCGCGTTGTAACTAGATTCTGTAGCAAAAAAGACAAGTAATGTACAGATAAAGATTATACTTATCGAAGCGATTAGGACGGTATGTTTTTGTAGTGTTTTTACGATCAAACTCAGTTTTATTTGAAGTAAAAACAGTAAAAAGTGAAGATTAACACCAAAATGATGAATATTCTTAGCCTAATAATACCTAAATCTCTTAGATTTTTAAGAACCGGTGTTAGTTAATTTTAATTGGATTGTTAGTTATATATATAAAATCAGGATTGATTTACAGATCTTCTTACAGAATTACTTCACTGAATAATTAAGTGGATTTTAATTGTGTTTTGTTGTAGTAATTTTGCTGGTAACTGGCTTTATTGTTGGAATAATGGAATGTCTAGTGAGACCCTGAAACGAGTTCGGGTGACGAGAAATTTTATAAAGTATTAGAGATAATCAATACATATAGGTTATCGAGCGAAGTCGAGATATGACTAAAAAGGGCTTTTCGACTCCTGCTTTTAATTGATATGCGTCATGCTGAACTAGTTTCAGCATCACATAACGTCTGAATATCTAGTGAGACCCTGAAACGAGTTCAGGGTGACGAGCGATTTTACAAAGTACTAGAGATAATCAATACATATAGGTTAATCGAGCAAAGTCGAGATATCATATAAAAGGCTTTCGACTCCTGCTTTTAATTGATATGCGTCATGCTGAACTAGTTTCAGCATCACATAACGTCTGAATATCTAGTGAGACCCTGAAATGAGTTCAGGGTGACGAGCGATTTTACAAAGTACTAGAGATAATCAATACATATAGGTTAATCGAGCAAAGTCGAGATATCATATAAAAGGCTTTCGACTCCTGCTTTTAATTGATATGCGTCATGCTGAACTAGTTTCAGCATCACATAACGTCTGAATATCTAGTGAGACCCTGAAATGAGTTCAGGGTGACGAGCGATTTTATAAAGTATTAGAGATAATCAATACATATAGGTTAATCGAGCGGAGTCGAGATAGCATTCATAAAGCTTTAAACGCCACTCAAGCAACCTGTTATCATAATAAATACATGTTGCAAGAATCACGGGTGAGATACTAAAATCTAAGATTCAATGGTCTTAAATAAGTTCTAAATGTTGGCATTAAGGGTTATCGAGCGGAGTCGAGATATCATATAAAAGGCTTTTCGATTCCTGCTTTTAATTGATATGCGTCATGCTGAACTAGTTTCAGCATCACATAACGTCTGAATATCTAGTGAGACCCTGAAACGAGTTCAGGGTGACGAGCGATTTTACAAAGTATTAGAGATAATCAATACATATAGGTTAATCGAGCGATGTCGAGATACCGTTCATAAGGCTTTCGACTCCGCTCAAGCAACCTGTATCATAATAAATAAATGTTGCAAGAATCACGGATGAGATAATGAAATCAAAGATTCAATGGTGTTAAATAAATTCTAGATATTAGAGTTAAAGGTTATCGAGCGGAGTCGAGATATGATTTAAAATCGTGTGGTAAACATGTTTATTTCGAAACACAAATGTATTGCTGTTAATCTATAGTTGTAAATACATATGTAGGCAACCCTTCTTTATTATATAAATTAGCCCCTTCTGGATTAGGAGACCAAGCATATCTCACTTCTACTGGTTTTGAAATATCTTCATGCCAAACCTCTACTTTATTAGTGCCTATAATTTCTGCATTTGCCCATTTCCACTGCCTGTCAGCTCCACAAATTTGAAAACGTTTTAACGGTTCATTTACCTCAATAGTGGGTTCTAAGAGATGCTTTTTACCCGTCATTAAGCCAGAACCAACCTGATCGAAAGTAATGATAAGCTTATTGCCTTTTACTTCTGATTGCTTATATAAAGGGCCACTATACACAAGGTCTTTTTCGTAAGCCTGACTCAAAGCCCATAATGAAAGTCTTTTCCCTACATCTATTTTGTTTTTAGGATGAATATCTTTTGCTTCGCCAATATCGTTTAACACTGCCATGCCTGAGTTGGGTATTACATCCAAAGCAAGTCGCATTTGATTCTGAATAATAACCCAACCATCTACCTCTTCTACGGGTTGTTCTATTGGGTCTTTATAATTTGCTAACTGACAGTATAAAAAATAAAAATCTTTCTGATTCCAAGCTTCACGCCAAGCCTCTACCATGGCCGTAAGACGTATCGCATATTGTTCGGGAAGATTATCCCCATTACTCTCTCCTTGATACCAAATAGCCCCTTTTATGGCATAAGGAATTAAAGGATGAAGCATTCCATTGTACAAGGTTGAAGCTGTTTGCTTATTCCTATCGGGATGTTCCTGTTTTCTTGGTTTAGAAGGTTCTTTTTCTCCCTTTGCTTTTGCGTTTTTAACTGTTATTTCCCACTCTGCAAGTTGCTTTTGGTATGTGCTATCAACCTTTTCCTGATCCCATAAAGCCAGTTCGTCTTTATAACTGTCTAGTTCTTCTATATAATAATCATTGAGTATTGGTTTACTTTGATAGGCCTGTATTGGCATCCATGGTTCTATTTTTGTTCCACCAAGATTACAGGCTATAATCGCTACAGGAACTTCTAATTCACGGCGCAATTCACGACCAAAAAAATAACCTGTTGCACCAAATTCATGTACCGGTCCTTTCACAGCTTTAGACCACGTACCTTTTCCTTCGTTATTTTCTTCAAGAACATTAAATTCCTTACCTACCCTAAATTGGCGCAATAGCGTATCGTTTGCAGTATTTTCCTCATTCCTCAAGTACTCTGCAATGGGTTCATATACAGGTTCGCGGGCTTCGTCGGTAAGCATTCTGAAGGGGCGGTACATGTTAGATTGTCCTCCGGCTAACCAAACCTCACCAACTAAAACATCTAAAATTTTAAATTCAGTGCTTTCACCATTACGTTTAGATGATATCGTCATAATACGCGATTCGGAAGAAGCTGTCATGGGCTCTAAATCAATACGCCAATTTCCATTTACATCTGCTTTTACCGTTTTACTTTGCCCTGCAAATACAACCTCAATTATAGCACCTGCTTCTGAAGTTCCCCATACTGGTACATTTTGATTACGCTGCAAAACCATATGATCTGCAAAAATACTGGGCAGGGTTAACTCAAATGCTATACAGTTACTTGTTAGCAATATTCCAATTACAATTAAAACGATTCTATTCATACTAAACTTCTTATGCTTATATTTTCTAATTAGTGTCCCATATAAAATGGTCTTTATAAAACTTACTTATTTCATTGTCCATTCGGTCTTTCTTAATGGCATAAAACACCAATACACAACACCTATATACCATACTCCCAAATATAAGATTTATGTAACTTATATGCTGTATATTTTTTATAAAATAGAGTAGATCGCATGCTATATTATTAAGCTACTGAACCCCTAAACCACCTACCCAAAAGTTATCGTTTTAATTACAAACCCAAAGCAACCGGATTCGTGAACACCATATTCAGCTCTGGCCTATCGGCGAGCCGAATACTTAGTTATTGTGTATAGTATTTATTTCATTATTATTTCCACCTCATTCGGTTTCAGTTTTTTTTCTGCTAAATATTTGTCAATACTGTCATTGGATTCCAATTTCAGATTGGTTTGAGTTATTTTAAATTCTGATATAGAGTCATTTTTTAATTTACATTCTGCAAAAACATAATGTTTCCCAAATCCTCCTTGAACATATGAAATTCTCCAAATATTATTTTTCCTAGATAATAGGCGTAATTGTCTTCTTGGAGCAGAATCGTAAATTAGAACGTCAGTTTCATTATATTGCTCATTTGGGTTTGCTATTTTAAAGTCGTTTTTAAGAACTTTTTTTAAAGTCAGATTAAGTAGCTCAGGAATAGAATCTGTCGTCTTAAATTCCGTCCAATTTTCAACTATTTCAATCTCTTTTTTCTTTGTTTCAGATTTTTTGTCTGAACAACTAAATGTTATCATTAATATAGCGAACAGGAGTTTTTTCATATTATGCACAACAATAATATATAGCACACATGTGCTATATACACTCAAATATAAGATTTATGTAACTTATCTGCTTTATATCTTTTATAAAATACTAAGGATTACATGGTGTAATACTAAACCCCTAAACCACCTTCCCAAAAGTTATCGTTTACCTTATAGACGCCAAAGCAACCGGATTCGTGAACACCATATTTAGTTCTGGTCTTTCGTCGAGCCGAATACTTATTTATTGGCATTAGTTTTTATTTTTTAGTGGTTTGTTTCGAATTGGTAAATACTATATTATTAAAAAAACTGTTGAAATGATTTTCAGCTGTTTGTGTTTTTACTTTCAGAGTATCATTTTCTGTGCTATAATCAACAATTATATTGTCGGATTTAGAGAAATGTTCTAATTTAAAAGAAACCATTTTATCAATAACTTCAGAATATTCATAATTCTCAAGCTCTTTCTGATACAGATTATTAGATTCTAAAAATTCTTTTTTATTAGCTAAATTCCAAGCTTCAATTCCAATTTCCAAAGTATTTTCAAAGCTTAATTCAGCAGGAAGTTCTTTGTCAAATTCTTCCACAACTTTATAAAGCATTTCAGAATATTTCTCCCCTTTATTTTCTATAATTATTTCTTTCATTTTTAGTTGGCTTATTTTCGATTATTCTTTTTAAACTAATCTATTTCTATTTATTGTTCGATTTTGTTTAATTACTGGCAACACTAATAAATAGCACACATGTACTATATACCAAAATATAAGATATATGTAAAATAGATACTATAACATTTTTTATAAACCTGTAAAGATCTTACAGTATGTTTACCCCACTTAAAAACACCGAGAACCGATAAGAATACAAATATTTTTATGCGTTTTAGTCTCATACACAACTTCACACACGCTATACCACTTACAAAAAAAATATCGTTTTCCCCATAGACGCCAAAGCAACCGGATTCGTGAACACCATATTTAGTTCTGGCCTTTCGTCGAGCCGAATACTTAGTTGTTGGCAAATCGTTTTATTTTCATTCTTCTAAATTCTTGCTGTTATCAACAATTTCTGTTGTTTATTAACCAATTTATTGTTAACTACTTGTAGATAAATATTATCGATTACTAAAGCATTAACAATAGATTTTAACTATATTTGTATTATTGATATACATTAAACTAAAATTATTTTATTATGAAGCAATACCAAAATAGGTCAGTGCCTTTAGACCTTTATGTTAAGGGAATTTAATTTTAATCTTTTGAAATATTGAAAAATATTGAAAAAAAAAGACAACCTTGGTGGATTGTCTATGATAAGGAGATAAAGCTTGGTATTAAAACTACAATAAGCATTATCAAAACTTGGTTACTCTAGTTTTTACCTCCTCTGACCAAAGTGGCAGAGTGTAATTATTTAATTATTTAATTATTAAGTTTAGAAAAGTCTGTTGTTCGAGCAATAGGCTTTTTGCTTTTAATAACATGGTAAAAGTAATCTATATACTGCTTATTTACAAATAATATCTCTTGTTTAACGTATATCGGAATTTATAGGAGCTTTATTTAAACGTACTGCTTTTCAGTCCGAATTAATGTTTTAATTAAATAACGCCTTATGAATAGTGTTTGTTTTAAAAGACCAATAGCGTTTCCAAATATGATATTGTTTAATTCTATGATTGTTATTTTAAAGGTATTACTATTTCATTAATATTAGAAATACGAAAACTGTACGCTACAATAATTTATAGACCTATTTCAACATTTATTTTTTAAGATATCTTGTCATAACAGATTTTAGTGTATCCCTATTTCAGGAAAGATCGCCCAATAAAAAAAGCACGAACCTCTATTGAGATTCGTGCTTTTATATATGATCTAGTATGTGCTTAAAACAGGCGTATTATGCTGTTTCAACCATACGTTTCGATTTTCTATATGTATATTTAGGAAAAATGCTACGTTTTGCAAAACGAGTTATTTTATCACTATTAACCATTTTTATATATACTGGTTTAGTTACACCAAAGTATTCGTAAGTCTCACCATCTAAAAAAGTAACTTCTAAAACTAAACTGTTCCACTGAAAATCTGCAACACCAGAATTAATAGTTTCGTTATACACGTCTTTGTTAGCTTCTCTCGTTTCAGGAGCAATGCTTACAAGAAAATGATAACCATCTGTAATTTTACGTGTTTTAGCTTCAGCTTCTTCCACTAACGGATCTCCTGCTTGAAATTTATCTGGATGCCATTCCTTAGCAAGATTGCGATACTGCTTCTTTAAAGTCTTTAAATCTGCATCTTTTTCAACCTCAAAAAGTTTTCTGTATTCCGTTATGCGTTTCATATTCAATTATTTTTTGAAGGCGCAAAAGTACATTTTAATTTTATAGTATGCATCATCTTTTTGAAATAAAAAACAACTAATAATCAGCATGTTATATTACTATTATCTTACTGTTAGTTTTTGGGAGTTAGTTGATAGTTGTTTGATGTACGGTATTGAGTTCAAGTGTTAGGTGATGGATTTAAGGTTATCGAGCGGAGTCGAGATATGATCTTGAAAGCTTTCGATACCGCTCAAGCTACCTATTATCATGAATAGTTATGCTACTTGTGTGATACTGAAACAAGTTCAGCATGACGAGACTTTCAAAATACCGTCACCCTGAATTCAGTTCAGGGTCTCATTATATAATTTACACCTTTCTAAAAATCTTGATTCTTGTATCTAACAGCGTAGCGGTCTCAAATCTAACATCTAAACACTTTTACCCTATATACTTATATATAAATGATTATCCAGCTACTTAGGAAGGCTTTCGACTCCGCTCAAGCACCCTATTATCATAATTTGATTATACACATGTTGATAGATATCAAAGATTCAATGATGTTAAATAAGTTCTAGATTTTAGAGTTAAGGGTTATCGAGCGGAGTCGAGATGTCGATTAGAAGGCTTTCGACTCCGCTCAAGCACCCTAAATATCATGAATAGTTACGCTACTTGTGTGATGCTGAAACGCGTTCAGCATGACGAAATTTTCATCGTAGCGTCACCCTGAATTTAGTTCAGGGTCTCATCATAATTATAATAAGTTACAATCTAATATTCTAACAGTCTATAAATCTAACAATCTATATTACAAGACATAAATACGAACTTTCTTCTTTTTAAGTCTTGAATTATTTAAAGTCGACACCAAATTATCTGCCATACTTTTAGGTACAGCGACAAAAGCACAGTCTTGTTTAAGCTCTATATCTCCCAATTGATCTTTTGTTAATCCACCTTGTTTAAAAAACAATCCTGCAATATCACCTTTCGAAATTTTATCTTTTCGTCCGCCAGAAATAAATAAGGTTTCCCAGAACTGAGGTTTATACGTTACTTTTTTAGAAATATCAATCGGTTTATCCTTCTCAATAAATTCAGGTAATTGCTCGTTATTCCATTTTAAAATATAAGCTGTTCCTTTTGCGTTTACACGCGCTGTTCTTCCGTTTCTATGAGTAAATTCCTCTTTTGCATGAGGTAATTCGTAATGAATAATAAAATCCAGTTCTGGAATATCTATACCACGTGCCGCCAAATCGGTTGCCAATAACACTTGACTGGTTCCGTTTCTAAAGGTAATTAATGCACGTTCACGATCTTTTTGATCCATACCTCCAGAAAAACAAGAATGACTGATTCTCTTTTTTCTTAAAGCTTCACTTACATTTTCTATACTATCTCTTAGATTACAGAAGACAATTCCTTGCTTATGTCCGATATGCAGCAATAAATCTATAAGCGTTTGTTCTTTATCTTGAGTTGGTGACACCACCGTTTTAATGGATAATTTTGAAGGTACTTTAGCATCCAAGAAATCAATAACTACAGGTTGATGTAGATTTACAAAATTCGGAATCTTAACACCTTGCGTCGCTGAGGTTAACACACGTCTTTCAACATTTGGTAATTGTGTTAAAATACCACGCATTTCCTCTTCAAAACCTTGTTCTAGCGATTTATCGAATTCATCTAAAATAAGATTTAAAATAGAATCTCTAGAAAAACGATTCGCACTAAAATGGTCTAAGATACGCCCCGGAGTTCCGATAAGAATCGCAGGCGTATGTTTAATTTCAATTTTATCTTTAGACATTGGGCGACCGCCATATACGGCATTCACCTTAAATCCGGTTCCCATTTCGCGAACCACTTGTTCTATCTGAATCGCTAATTCACGAGTTGGCACCACTATTAATGCCTGAATTCCTTCTACTTCAGGATCTAGCATTTTAATTATAGGCAATAAAAAGGCTAAGGTTTTCCCTGTTCCCGTAGGAGAAAGAATAATAGTATTTGTTGCGTTTTCAATAGCTAAAAGCGCATCTTCCTGCATGGGATTTAACGCTTTGATATTTAATTTGTTTAAAATATCCTGCTGTTCTTTTAAAATGTTTGCCATTGAAATTATTTATTTTTTTTCTTTTTAGACGTTTCTTCCTTTGTAACTACTGCTGAATTTTGAAGTATATATTGAGCCAATATTTTGTCGACTAATTCGTCTTTAGTTAAATGATGAAACGTAGTATGTATTTTATTTCTGAATGTTTCTGAAACATCGCGATTAGGCTTTGTTTTAAAAATTTTGTTTGCCCAAATTAAAGCATTGCTTTCCTCGATAGTCTGAGCATCTGCTTTCTTTAATTCGGAAAAAGAAATACCTAATTCCTTTTCAAAATCTGCTATATCTTTAACTTCTTCTTCCTGCAGAATAGTTAACGACAGTCCCGTTGCTCCTGCCCTAGCCGTTCTTCCACTACGGTGCACATAAGTGTCGTAAACATCTGGTAAATGGTAATTAATAACAAATGCTACATCTTTTACATCTATTCCACGAGCCGCTAAATCGGTCGCTACTAAAAGGTCTATATACCCTTCTCTGAATTGTCCCATCACACGGTCACGAATCCCCTGTGTTAAACTCCCGTGAATGGCTCCAGATGAGAATTTATTTATCGCTAAGTTTTTAGCCAATTTGTTAACCGCAGCTTTGGTTTTACAGAAAATAATTCCGCGTTGTCCTTCTTTTGACTTTAAGAAATGTAGTAAAACCTCTAGTTTTTCAATAGGTTCGACAACAATATATTGATGATCGATACCTTGATGACCAACCGTTTCCATATCTGCTTCAACCTGAACCACATGTTTAGACATATAATTCTGAATGAGTTGCTTTATGGTTCCAGGCATAGTCGCTGTGAACAACAACGTACGACGCGTTTTAGGAATTTCCTTGATAATAAGATCTAAATCTTCTTTAAGCGCACTCACCATTTCATCGGCTTCATCTAAAACGAAGTGAGAAATGTTTTTTATATTAATTGCATTACGCTTTACCAAATCGACCAAGCGTCCAGGTGTTGCAATTACAATTTGTGTAGGTGTTTTTAAACGTTCTATTTGAGGTTTTATAGGGATTCCTCCACAAACTGCAGCAATAGAAATACTTGGGCTATGAGAAGCCAAAGCGGTTAGATTCGCAAATATTTGCTGACCTAATTCGCGTGTTGGTGCTAAAATTAACGCTTGAATCTCTGTATTATCAGTATCTATTAATTGTAATAAAGGCAATCCAAAAGCTGCTGTTTTACCAGTTCCTGTTTTCGCTAAAGCCACAACATCTTTAGTTTCATTTAAAATTAAAGGAATGGTTTTCGTTTGTATATCTGTTGGGACAGTAATCTTTAAATCGGTTAAACTTTGAAGCAAAGCTTCTTGTATTCCTAATTCAGAAAAGGATTTTGACATATTGTAATTTTCTGCAAAGATAACTACACTTTTCTCGGGAATCCATGCAATTATGATTTATTCGGATTTCAAGGTTTTTATATCTGTAAAAAACGACTAAAGAGTCGTTCTTTTAATCTGCTATTAATGTTGTAACTCTCTTATTTCACTTAATAAAGTATTCCTAAAATTGTTTTAAAGCTCAAAAAAGGCTTGTCTTTTATAAAAAAACAAGTCTTTTTTGAGCTATTAATCTCTATACTTTTGGAGATACTATATGTTTTTCAGAATCATTTAATCTGGAACATAAGATCTCTAAATACTACTTTAATTTCTTGGAGGTTTATTACCTTTTGGTTTAGCTGCTTCTAATTCTTTAGTCGAGATATAACCATCCTCATCTGTATCGATATCTGTAAAATTTTCTTTTATAGGTCCTTTAACTTCATCTTTAGATAATTTACCATCTTCATCTGCATCCATTTGCGCCATTAATTCTGTTGCTGAAGGTGGTGTTTTTTTACCTCCTTCAGATTGAGCGCTTATAGATTGTGTTCCAAAAAAGCTTACAAATGCAATTCCTAATACGGTTTTTAAAATTTTTGTTGTCATAATTATTATATATTTTAGAATACAAAGTTCTGTATTAGTAACGTATCATTTTAAAGTTTTCAACGAGTGGTATTATCTTTTAAGTGAATACTCTAATTACTTTAGTGAAAGGGTAATTCTGTAGTGAGAATCCTATGTAAAATGGCTTCGTATTTATTTTAAATTACTTTAATTTGTGTCCTTCAACCTCTTAAAAGATAAATTTAAGGAACGTATTGAAGGTTTAATAAAGAGACGTATTACAGATGAATAAATTAAAACGCTTTAGTTCTCAGATTGGATTATTACTAATAATATGGCTTGTTTTATGGTCCGGGCAAAATTGGGTGGCTCATTTTTTACCACAAAACAGTTCTGCTTTTATAGCTCAAATCATATTGATTCTCTTTCTTATCTATTATGCAGCGCCTAAGTTTTTATTCACTAAAAAATATTTAGTCTTTATAAGTGTTTCCATTCTAGCGCTCATTTTGGTTTCCCTTATGACATCTTTTTTTACACCTCAAAATATAATGCCTTTTCCAGGACCTCCAGGATCTGGCCCAGCCAGGCAGCCAGGCAGACCTCCAGAACTATTTCTAACACAAGGTTTACTTATTGCTTTGGCTTATGTACTTGCAACTGTTGTTGAGGTTGTGTTTTATAATCAGAAAAATGAAGAGGCATTGATACAGAGTAAAGCTGAAAATTTAAACACAGAACTTAAACTCTTAAAATCTCAAATAAATCCGCATTTCTTATTTAATGCTTTAAACAATATTTATGCGCTGTCGGGCATCGATACGGGAAAAACCCAGCAGAGTATTAGTTATTTGTCTGACATGTTACGCTATGTGTTATATGAATGCGAACATGCAGAAGTTACACTTCAAAAAGAGATTGATTATATTGATAATTACATTAAATTATTCCGATTAAAGAGTAGTAAAACCTATCCGATTACTACAGCTTTTAATGTGACTAAACCTAATATTATGCTATCGCCTATGCTTTTAATACCGTATGTTGAAAATGCGTTTAAACATTCCAACATTGAAAAAGTAAAAGATACTTTTATTAATATTTCAATAGAAACAACTGAAAATACCATACATTTTAAAATTGAAAATAGTATACCAGAATCCCCTGTTAGCAAAGATGAATTAGGCGGAATTGGTTTAGAAAATGTAGAAAAACGTTTGGCTATTTTATATCCGAATACTCACGAATTAAAAATTACCACAATAAATAATACCTTTAGTGTGTCTTTAAAACTAGAAAAACATGTATAAGTGCTTAATTATAGACGACGAAGAATTAGCTAGGACCTTATTAGAAAGCTATGTTAAAAAACTTGACTTTTTAGAACTCGAAGGCAGTTTTGAAAGTCCCTTAGATGCTATGTCTACGATAAAAAGTAAAACTATAGATGTTATATTTTTGGATATACAAATGCCTGATTTAAAAGGCACAGATTTCGCAAAACTTATTCCCGGAGAAACTAAGGTTATTTTTACGACAGCCTATTCCGAATATGCGTTACAGGGCTTCGAACTTAATGCCTTAGATTATTTACTAAAACCTATTACATTCGAGCGCTTTTTAAAGGCAGTGAGTAAACTAAAATCTGAACCTACTGAAACCAAACTATCTGAATATATTACAGTAAAATCAGGTTACGATTTACATAAAATTAAATTAGAAGACATTAAGTATATTGAAAGTGATAGTGAATATGTGGTATTTCACCTAGGAAGTCGAAAAATAATGAGTTATCAGACTTTAAAATCTCTTGAAAAATCGCTACCTAAGTCTATGTTTTTAAGAGTACATCGCTCTTACATCGTGAATTCTAAAAAAGTAACCGGTTTAAAAGGACGCGATTTAATTTTAAATGAAACCATTATTCCTGTAAGCGATTCGTATTACGACACCGTAAAAAACACCTTATTCTAATACTTATTATCGATATTTAAATTTTCAGATTTCTTTTAAATCTTGAGAACATTACAACTTTTTTCTTGGAGTTAATAAAATATACTCCTGTTAGTAAAATACATCCGGCAACGATAGATTGTGTAGTAATGTTTTCGTCTAAAAAATACCAGCCTAACATAAGCGCAATAACAGGATTGACATAAGCAGATGTCGCGACTTTCTCTGTTGAGACTTCTTTTAGTAAAAAATTAAAGGCTGTAAATGCTACAATACTCCCAAATACAATAAGTAAAACCATAGCGATTTGAGCTTTTGGGCTCCATTGCAACGGACTCGTCCAAGTTTCGCCCAAAACTAAACTACCTAAAAGTAATAGTGTTCCAGCAGTTAACATTTGATATCCTGTAGTGACTAAAAAGTGAAAAGGCAAATTCGCTTTAGACACAAAAATACTGGCAAAACTTATTCCTAAAACACAACTAAATATAACGACTATTCCTATAGTACTTTCGGTTGTTAAATTTAAAGTATCTTGACTGATTAGTAAATACATACCAACTAATCCTAAACCTACTCCTATTAACGATTTTGGTTTTATTTTTTTCCCTTGTAATATGCGCATTAAGAAAATCACAAATAAAGGCTGAGTAGCCACAATTAAAGCAGCAAAACCACTATCTACATATTTTAGTGCCCATACAAAAATTCCATTTCCGTAAACTAAGAACAAAAATCCTGCAATAACACAATTTGTAAATTGCGCTTTTGTAATGCGCATTGGAAGTTTTAAAATCTTAGAAATAATCATGATTAAAGTTCCGGCACTTAAAAAACGAATAGCAGCTAATAAAAATGGAGCGACTTCTGTCACTACAATTTTATTCATTAAATATGTAGATCCCCAAATTACATAAATAGCGAAAAAAGAAAGTATGATTAAAATGCCTTTTTTAGGTTTAGCCATAATTTTAAACTTGAAATGATTTGTAAAATTGAGTAAACAATATTATGAAATAAAACCAAGCGAGAGTCAATAGTTCACTAAAAATGCAGTTAAAATTTACTATAATTTAATCGACTAATTTTTAGTTATTTGCAGTATTGGAATTATAAATAACAAGTCTTTACTTAATACAATTATTTTCATAAAAAACAGATCATTAAATCTTCAAGTAACTAAAATTAAGGTATAATATTTGTGTAAATTTATAGATTAATTAAAATTTATGAATTCTACTGAACGCGCATTAAAAGAACGTATTAAGGAATTAACCTGCCTTTATGAAGTTTCTTCAATAATAGTAAATGCCGATTATGAACAAGTTGAAGATATGTTTTCTGCTATTTCTTATTGTTTAAAGAAAGCATTTCAGCATCCTAAACACACAGAGATTTGTATTCAAAATAATTCGTTAACCGTTAAGACAGGGGAAATTGATAAAAATTCACCCAGTATTTATAGTCCAATTAAATTATTTAATGTTGAAAATGGGTTTATAAAAGCGAGTTATTCTTCAGAGAAATTAATTAAGAATTCATTCTTAGATGAAGAGCAAATGCTGCTTAATAATGTGGCTTTAAAACTGGGGAGTTTATTAGAGCGTTTTCAAATTATTAAAAATGAAGCCTCTTTAAAACGACAAATGGAACGTAACGATAGACTGAATATTCTTGGCGAAATTACTGCAGGAATCGCCCATGAATTAAATACTCCACTTGCCAATATTCTTGGTTTTGCTGAATTATTACAATCTAAAATAACAAATGCAGAAGAATTAAATGATTTGGATAAAATTTTAAACAGTGCCATTTATTCTCGTGAAGTTGTGAAAAAACTCATGTTTTTTGCTTGCGAAATGCCTCAGCAAATGACGATCGTAAACATAGTGCCTTTAATAAAAAACGCAGTGAGTTTACTCGAACCAAGTTTTAAAAAACAACAAGTAAAGTATATTGTAAAAATTGATAGTGAAGTTCTAAACCTTAAAGCAGATACGATTCAGCTGACTCAAATTATTTTCAATTTAATTATAAATGCCATATATTTTTCTAAACCTGACGATTTGGTTACCATTGAAGCTTTGGAAAATGCAAATGATATTTGTTTGAAAATTTCCGATCAGGGTCAAGGTGTTTCTAATCACGTTCTCGATAAAATTTTTCAACCCTTTTTTACCACAAAACCTGTAGGCGAAGGTTCTGGCTTAGGACTAAGTGTTGTTCACGGCATAGTTACAAGCCATAAAGGAACTATTATTGTAGAAAATAATCAGCCAAAAGGTGCTATTTTTATTGTTAAATTACCAAAATATTAAACATGTCTGTATTAAAAGAAAACATATTAATAGTCGATGACGATATTCATATTTTAGAATTATTACAGCGTCATTTGCAGTCTTTACATTATCATACTTTTAAAGCAATTTCTGTTCGGGAAGCAGTTACTATTTTAAAAGACACTAAAATTGATGTATTAATTACAGATCTAAAAATGCCTGAAATTGATGGGTTTGAGCTATTAAAATTTGCTTCAGAACATTATCCCAATATGGGTAAATTAGTAATAACAGGCTTTCCCTCTATTCAAGATTCTTTAGCTGCAATAAAATCTGGCGCTGTTGAATACCTGACTAAACCCTTCACAAAAAACGAATTAATTGAAGCTTTAAACAGAACGTTATTACAAAATAAAACACTTACTAAAACTCAAAATAATAAAAATCTAATCGATGGAAAATATGGCGAGATTATAGGACAATCTGAGGGAATAAGGCATGTTATTCAACTTATAGAGCGTGTAAAAAACAACAAAGCAACGGTGTTTATTTCTGGCGAAAGCGGAACAGGTAAAGAGCTAGTTGCACGGTCTATTCATTACCAAGGTCAGTTTTCTAGAGCACCTTTTATAGCTGTTAATTGTGGCGGAATTCCCGAAAATTTACTGGAAGCAGAATTATTCGGGTATGTTAAAGGTGCCTTTACTGGAGCAGATACAAACCGAAACGGATTCTTTCAAGCTGCAAACGGCGGTACAATTTTTTTAGACGAAATTGGTAATGCGCCCTTAGCCGTTCAATCGCGATTACTAAGAGTGCTTCAGGAAAAAGAAGTAATGAAAGTAGGCTCTCAAAAAGCAGAGAAAATGGATTTAAGAATTATTACCGCGACCAATAGTAATCTTAAAGACATGATTAAAAACAAGACCTTTCGAGAAGATTTGTATTACCGGTTAACTGTAGTCGAAATAGATGTTCCTCCGCTTAGAGCACGCACTGAAGACATACCGCTTTTGGTAGATAAATTTCTTTTAAAATACGGTCTAGAATATAAAGATCGATTTATAAAAATGGATCCCGCAGCACTTCCTATTTTAGAGCGTTATTCTTGGCCAGGAAATATTCGCGAATTAGAAAATATCCTACAACGTGCAATTATCTTAAGTGATAATATTGTTACCATTGCTTCGCTTCCTGAATCCTTAAAATACGACATAAAATTTTCGGAAGCAGACTTTATACCTCTTAAAGATATGGAAAAGCAATATATTTCTAAAGTGCTTCGCGCCTGTAATAACAACAAAACTAAAGCTTCTGAAATACTTCAAATAAACAGAAAAACATTGCGAGATAAACTGAAAGATTAATATTTAGATTCGAACATATTTTAACCATGCGGGTAATTTTGTACCATAATATAAAATAACTTCTTAAAATAAAATTTCATTAAATCCCTTTAAAACCGAGTGTTTTAAAGGGATTCTTTGTTTTTAAAAATGACTAATAATTGCATTGGCATAACACTTGCTTTTTTACACCATGTAAATAGAAATATATACTATGAAAACAACTGTATTGAATATTTGCCCAGACTGTGTCCATTTTAAAACATGCGTTTTAACTACACAGAAAGAGAAAGTATGGTCTTGTAGTGAATTTGAAAACGCTATTTTTTTAGACTTAGTAAACAGATCTAAATTAGAAATAAAAAACACAAATCAATTCTATTAATTTCAGTTTAAACAATTTAATATGATTACAAAAGAAATAAAATTACCAGTTAAGAAAAGCGAGACAGGTATGGTTGCAAACGTGCTAGAGCAGTTTAACAAAGCAGCCGACCATATTAATTTAAATCCGAATATTCGAAGAATATTAAACGTAACTAATAATGAGATTATCATACATTTTCCAGTAAAAATGGATAATGGAGATGTGGAGATTTTTACAGGATACCGTGTACAACACAATAATGCATTAGGCCCTTATAAAGGAGGTTTACGATACCATGAAACGGTAGATATAGATGCCGCGAAAGCATTAGCTATGTGGATGACTTGGAAAACATCTTTGGCTGGCTTGCCTTACGGTGGTGCAAAAGGTGGAATTAAAATCAATCCAAAATTATATTCTCAATCTGAATTAGAGCGTATAACACGTCGTTTTACCTATGCATTGGGAGACAATATTGGACCCGAACATGATATTCCTGCTCCAGATGTAAATACCAACGCACAAACTATGGCTTGGATTGCAGATACGTATATGTCTACAAAAGGTCCTTCAGAACGTTCTACTTATCAACATGTGGTTACAGGAAAACCCGTAGGGTCTGGTGGTATTGAAGGGCGAGACCGTTCTACTGGATATGGGGTGTTTTTAACCATTAAATTATGGGCAGAAAAACGCAATATTTCTCTTAAAGGAAAAACATTTATCGTTCAAGGTTTTGGAAATGTTGGGTATTGGGCGTCACATTTTATGGAGCAAGAAGGTGCTATTTTGGTTGGTGTTCAAGATGCTTTTGCGAGTATATATAAACCAGACGGTATTGAAGTTAAACAACTTCAAATACACGTGACTAATAATGAAGGAAGCGTTAATAATTTCGATAATTCTCACGCGATTGATAAAGACGATTTCTTCGGTTTAGAATGTGATATTATAATTCCAGCAGCATTAGGAAATCAAATTACAGAACAAAATGCCCATTTAATTAAAGCAAAACTTATTGCTGAAGGTGCAAACGGTCCCACAAATGTTGAAGGTGAAAAAATATTATTAGAAAATGGCATTGAAATTATCCCTGATATTCTATGCAATTCTGGAGGTGTTATTGGTAGTTATTTTGAATGGCTACAAAACAGAAACGGAGAACTTTGGCATATGGACGAAGTTATTTTAAAACTAGAAAAAGTATTAAAAGAATCCTTTAATAAGGTTTACGATTATGCTAATTCTGAAAATGTTGATATGCGAACTGCTGCATTTTGTTTGGCAATTCAGCGTATTGAAAAAGCTTACATACAACGTGGAATTTTCCCATAAAAAATATAAATATGAAATACGGACATTTAATCCTTGAAAAAAAAGAGTATGTGTTTTTAAAACGCATACTTAACCTTTCGGGGTATTCTAAAGATATAGAAACAAAAAAATCGTTACAAAAATTAAGTCATGAACTCCTTGATGCAGAAATCGTAGATCACGAGAAAATGCCTGAAGATGTGATTAGATTTAACAGTTTAGTTACGGTTGAACAAGGCGATTGGCAAAAAACAATTAAAGTTGTAATTCCACAAAACAAGGACTTTAAACAGGATAAAATTTCAATTCTTACACCTATGGGCTCTGCCCTGTTTGGCTACGCGATTGGTGATACTATAACTTGGGAATTCCCAAATGGTACTAAAGAATTAAAAATTATAGCCGTAGAACAAGAATATAGTTATAGAGGTTTGGACATTGTAATTTAATGCTTATGATTTTATATGATTTAGATATTGAAGTTGATTATACTCACCAGACTAGTACTGGTGAGTTAAATTATTGGATACAGCATTTAGAAGATATCGAAAAGGAATTAAAACGATTTTATTCTAAAAAGAAGTATGCTAAACATGCTTTAATTAAGAAAGCTGTGGTTCTAAAAACAAAAAGTAACAATTCAATTTTAGAAGCGCTTCAAAATTATAAAGAGTTTAGAGAATATTGGATGGGTTGTGATGGTTTACAAGGTGGTATGGCTTTTATTCATGAACATAAAAAGCATAAAAAAAACTATATACTTCATATTAAAGAATACCGAATATTTAAATCAAAACTAACAAAATAACAATAAACACAATGCTACAATCCAATCAAGTAAATACCCACATGCAATTTAAAGTAGATGAAAATAGACGTTTATTCATAAAGAAAGATATTCTTGAAATTTCTCAATGGACAGACGATTTAGAATATAAAAATACCGAAATAAATGAATTTAGTGTTTTAAATAGACAACTTGTTAAAAGTGAAAGAATTCAAAGTTTAATCCAAGATTTTAGACGAAGAAATACACTTGCAATGGGCGTATTATGCAGGTACGACCAAAGTTTACGTCAGGAATTAGAGTTTGGAAAAAATGAATATGATATACAACGTGCTAAACTTCACGAAAAAAAACGTGTAGAATATTTAACTCTTATAAAAGAATACAGAGCACTTAAAACAGATATTTACCAGCATTTAACGCAATTTCAACGTAAATAAAATTAAGCTTTCGCATTTTCAAGAGCTAATTTCTTAGTTTTTCTTTCTTTATAAATAATGTTAGTAATAAGCGAAACAATAATTAATAGAATACCAAATAGAGACGAAAAGGGATAAGATTCTCCGAAAATTATAATGCCTAGAATCATTGTAAAAATAACTTCCACATATTTTATAGGTGCCACTTGATTGGTTTGAGCATTCTGAAATGCTTTGGTCATTAACAACTGTCCAAAATATCCAAAAACACCAAGTAGCGCTAAAAACAACCATTGTATTCCAACAGGCATAATCCAATCTTTAATACAGAGTACGCCACCAACAATTGCAGAAATAACCATAAAATAATTAACTACAACAACCGGATGTTCCGACTTTCCTATTTTACTTATAATAATATATACCAGACCTCTAAACAATGCAGAAATAAGAATTAAAGTTAGTCCATAAGTATCTAAACTGGAATCGAATCCTTTTAAAATAACGACCCCTAAGAAAGCAAAAACAAAGAAAACCCATTGTAATGGAAATATTTTTTCTTTTAAAATTAATACCGCAAAAATAGCTGCAAAAATAGGTGCTAAATAACGTAAAGAAACGGCTGTTCCTATTGATAGATATTTGGTCGACATAAAAAACAAAGCCATTGATGTTAACCCTACAACACCTCTTAAAATTAACAACTTATTATTTTTCCCAACTAAAGGAATTTTATTTTTAAGTAAGTAACCAAAAGTAAAAAACAAGGATCCTATTGATCTAAAAAACACAATTTGAAACGCTCCGATATTGTCTAAATATTTTACTGCTCCGTTCATGCATGCAAAAGCTAACGTACTTAACAGCATTAATTTTATAGAATTCCTTAATTGCATTTCACCAATTCATTTAAATTCAGAATTACAACAATTCTTGAAAATTTGAAGTTGCAAAAATATACATTTATCAGAAGATTTATATCTTAAACGTCAACGATTTCAATTAAAGAATAAGAGATTCTTAATTATTTCCACCAATTATCTAGTGTATTATTACCATCATCAATTGTAATGAGTTCTCCAATTTTTGGAGTAATCATATTAACATTTAAAATTTGCGCAGCATTTTCAAGACGTTCTACAGGTTCATCCCATTCGTGCATAGCCAATTTAAAAGCGCCCCAATGTATTGGCATCATACGTTTTGCTTTCACATCTATTGCCGCTTGGGCAGTTTCTTCTGGATACATGTGAATCTCATGCCATAATGTATTGTACTGTCCGCACTCAATCATTGCAAAATCGAACGGTCCATATTTCTCACCGATATCTTTAAAATGAGGTCCATACCCACTGTCTCCACTAAAGAAAATATTTTCTTGTTCAGAATTTATAATCCATGAACTCCACAAGGTTTTACCTTTATCACTTAAGCCTCTTCCCGAGAAATGTTGAGCTGGTGTACACACAAATTTTAAATCGGTAAAAGTGATTTCCTCCCACCAATCCAATTCATGAATTTTATTTTTAGGTACACCCCAAGATTCTAAATGTGCACCAACTCCTAAGGGTGTATAAAAAGCACCAACTTTTTCTTTAAGTTTTGTAATACTCCCATAATCTAAATGATCGTAGTGGTCGTGAGAAATTAATACCGCATCAATATGTGGTAAATTATCTATATTTATTGGTAATCGATCACTAAATCGTTTTGATCCTAACATAGGATGCGGGGCCGGAACATCTCCAAACATCGGATCAATCAATATATTTTTTGAATTTATTTGAAGTAAAAAAGTAGAATGCCCAAACCAAAATAATCGAGTTTTCCCCGTATAATTCATTAAATCTGAAGGCTTGATTGTCTCCACTTGAAGCGGATGATCCGGAATGGTACCTTTTGGAGCATTGAAATATTGTACTAGACTTTTACCAAAATCTTTAAAACCCATTTTCAAATCTATATTCCCATTATTTATAAATTTACCATCTTTATAATGAGAGGTGAGTGCAAACTTTTTTTCTTGTTCTGCGGTTTGTTTTCCACCAAATTCAGGACTCATATTTAAAAATAAAAAAGTTCCTAATACTAATATTAGTAAACCTAAACCAAGTGTGATTACCATTTTTCTAATTAATTTTTTAAACATATTTATATTGGACTATCATGTTAATCGAATTTTAATTCGATTAATTCTTAAATTTTTTAATTCTTTATCGCATCCCAAGCTAATAAGAACATGGTATTTGTATCTTTTTCATTTAATTGTAACGTTTTAGAATCAATCAGTTTCACTGTTTCTGTCAAGAACGATCCTAATAAAGCTGATAAAATAGCATTATCTAGATCTTTAATTAATCCGTGCTGTTTTCCTTCATCTAACAAATCTAAAATAAAAGATGATTTCAAATTTCGTATGTCCTCTGGAATCATTTCAAAATAAGGTGATTGTTTCACTTGATTAATAAAACTCATTTCCTTGCGATTATTAATTCCAAAGTTGATATAAAACACCCATATAGCTTTAAATTTCAACTTATATGGTAAGTCTTGTTTCAACTGATTCTGACTAATATCTGTGATGCTTTTAAGTAAACCTGTGGCAATCGAACTTATTAAGTCGTCTTTACTTTTAAAATACACATATAACGTAGAAGGTGAAATATCTACCTTTTTTGCAATATGTGCCATTTTAACGCCAGTAAAACCTTTAGTGTAAACTATGGCAATGGTTTCGTTAATAATGGCTTCTCTTTTTAATTCGTCTTTCTGTTTCACAATACAAAGTTATAAATTTAATCGAATAAATATTCGTTTATTATAAAATAAAAAACTCGAAACATTAATCTCGAGTTTTAAATCTATTTGGATTAATTACTAAACCATCTTAAAGTCTAGTAACAACTCTCCTTCTATTGATGCTTGTAATTGATCGCCTTTATGAATTTGACCTGTACCGTAAGCTGGAGTTCCTGTGAAAATTAAATCTCCTGTTTCTAAAGTAAAATACTTAGAAACAAATGCAATAATTTCTTCGAAATTATAAATAATTAAACTTGTATTTCCTTCTTGAACTGTTTTACCATTAATTTTTAAATCGAAATTAATATTTGTTAAATCAGAAAAATTTGAAATTGCTTTTACTGGCGAAATTGGAGCAGCACCATCAAAACCTTTAGCCAAATCCCAAGGGCCTTTTCCTTCTCTTACATCGTTTAAAACATCTTTAGCTGTATAATCAATACCAACTGCAATTCCAGAAATATAAGATACCGCTTCTGCTTCGGCTATATTTTTACCAGTTTTTCCAATTTCTATAACTAATTCTACTTCGTAAGCTAAGTTTTCTGTAAAAGACGGGTATTCTACGTCTTTATTATCTTTAGATAAACTTGATTCTGGTTTAGAGAAAATAAGTTGTTTTCCGTTTTTTGCTGTGGTTTTTAATTCTTCAGCATTAAGAACATAATTTTTACCAATTGCTAGTATTTTCATGAGTTTGTATATTTAAAATAATGTTTTCTATATTAATTTAATAAGTTGTCTTCTTCATCTTCTCCAGGAAGTTCTAGTGCTTTTACAGATTGGATCGCGTTTCCTGCAATACCTTTTATAGAGCCATACATATCTATAGTATTGGTCACTACTTTTTCAATTTGTTTTTCACGTTGTTTCCAAATCCTTTGCATAGAACGTTTTTCGCTATCCAGATCTGTTTTCATTTGTGTAAAACCTTCTACAATAGCTTCAATTTGCATTCTAAACGTTGTGCTGGTTAAGTAATCGTAGAGCAAATCCATTTTATCGCCTTTATTATCTTGGGCAACCATAGCGCGATTAAGCTGAATTATTGATTCTCGAAGCACAGCACAAAGGCCTTTAAACTCATCGTAATTACAAATCCAAATACCATCGCGCAATCCTAAACGATCCATGCCAGAAGGCATAACTTCAGTAACTAACACACCAATATTTGCACCTCGATCACGGATATCTGCTTTGAATTTTTCAATCCAACTGGGCTGAAAATCTTTTGTCCGTTTACTTTCGTAATAAATAGAACCACAATTCTGATCTGTTCGGGTGTGCACAATCTGAATACAATCGCCACCACGAGCTCCTTTTTTAATTTCTTCAATGGTGTCTAGCGGAAATTTTGCTGCCAACCACTCTTCTATGGCTAATTCTTGGGCTTCGCCTTGAAGCTGCATTGAACCTTGCTCCTGCTTGCGCTTCATTTCTTCGGTAAGTCTCTTTTGTGCTTCAAGCTGCATTTGCATTTCTTTAAAACGCAACTCATTTTTATCTTCTTCGGCTTTCCTTATTTTCTCCTTTTCGGTTAATAAGGTTTCGCTTAATTGTTTTTGCGCATCGGCTTCAGCCTGAGCTTTTAATTCGCCTTTTTCTCGTTTTAGCTTTTCAATTTCAGCTTTAGAGCGATTTAATTCTTTTACTTGTTCAGATTTTTCATTTAATTCCGCTTGTAATGCCTTAAACTGTTCAGATTGCTCTTCGGTTATTTTATGTTTGACTCGTATCTCTATTTGACGTTTTTCTTCCTTTAAGGCAGACTCTAAACGGTTTTGAAATAATTCGTTTTCTTTTTTCTTTTTCTCTTCGAATGCAGAACGTTCTATACTTAATTGCTCTTGGCTGGCATCGAAACGTTTTTTCTCTTGGGCTAATTGCGCTTGATACTTTAGTTTGATTTCATCTTCTAACTGATGCGATAATATATCTTGTACATCGATAGTAGTACCACAATTGGGACACTTAATTTGTGATTCTTGTTTCATTTATACATTTATATTATGGAGTAGATTCTATTTCGTTTTTCTAAAAAAACAATGTGTTTTCTTGTTTAAAAAACGTTTCAAATATAATTAAATTATAACGTTTTCATCGTAGAGATACAAGCTGTTTTTTTATTAATTATGATTTATTATATCATAATAACTTAGATTTAAGAAATCCAGACTCAGTTAAAATTGAGGTTCTAAATGTCTGAAACAAATCTACTTTGATTATTAAAAATTTTTAATACTTAAAATCAATAATGGTACATTAGAATGGTTACTAATAGACTTACTGTAAGAATGATTAAGGATACGTTTTAAGAAATCTTGCTCTTTAGCCACAACACATAGCATGTCAAGTTTTCTACTTTCAACAAAGGCGTGAACACCTGAAGAGACTCCAATATCTGTAAGTGTAAAAAATTCTGTAGGAACCTCTTTTAGAATTATTTTTAAATGTTCTAAGCTTTCAGTTTGTCCAGTTGTTAACAGGTTATTACGATCCATGATATGCAAAACAGATAGTTTTGAGCTGTTAGATATTGCCAAACTCAACAATGGTTTTAAGCCGTGTTCTGTAAACGAAATATCGTAATCTGTAGATAAACCAATTTCTTTAATGTGTTTAAATCCTTTACTTTTAGGAATAGCAATTATTGGGCATTTTACTAGGCCTATTAACGATGCTGTATTGCTTCCTAATGTCATTTCTTTAAAAGCACTCGCCCCTTTTGTACCCATAACAATACAATCTATGTTAAGCGCTTTAACCAAAGTTTCTACAGCTGTAGAAAACATTTCGTACTTAGATAAACTTTCATAAGTATGCTTAGGATTATTATAAATCGTGTTTATCTTGCTTAACACCTCTTTTAAGCCTTCTTTACTATTTTCAGCTTGTGCATGGTAAATTGCTTCTCTAGCTTTGGATGAAGTAATTCCTGTATATGGCCCAGAAGAAAGCTGATAATACACATTAAATATGTAAAACGTACACACTTCATCCTTATA
The DNA here is from genome assembly GCF_033447105.1 of Formosa sejongensis. NCBI lineage: Bacteria > Pseudomonadati > Bacteroidota > Flavobacteriia > Flavobacteriales > Flavobacteriaceae > Formosa > Formosa sejongensis. The sequence goes on along the minus strand of NZ_JAWQUN010000004.1, from coordinate 202,836 downwards.
TAAATTAAGAGCATATTCCATTGCATTCCATGCGTTTTTAGAAAAATCTGTAGGTAAAAGTATATTTTTCATAATGTTGAATTTCTTAATTAAAGTTAGTGCATTTGGCTTCTCTAAACAAAGATTTTAGAGACAATTTAAGGCCCTAAATTTAGCCTTTAAAAGGATGTAATATTTTATCGTGCACGAAATACATGATGTATTTAAATCTAGTTTAATCTTTACGAATAGCATTTATAAACAAAAAAAGGTAGCAATATAACATCACTACCTTTAATATTTTAATTATGTAATCTTATTAAGCACGTCATTGCTTATAACATGGTCACTTAAAAATTTTTAATATTTAAAATCAATAATGGAACGTTAGACTTATTGCTTATTGATTTGGTATACGATTGATTTAATAAACGTTTTAAAAAGTCTTGTTCTCTAGCTATAACACACAATAAATCTAATTTTCTACTTTGTACAAATGCACGAACCCCAGAAATAACGCCAATATCTGTAAGCGTAAAATAATTTGCAGAATAATCTTTTAAAACAGATTTCAAAATTTCAGATTTCTCTTCTTGTTGTTCCGTTAATGTCTTAATCCGATCCATAATATGAAATACAGAAATTAATGATCCGTTATTATTTGCAATATCTAAAAGCGGACTCAATCCTTTTTCTGTAAACGTAATATCATAATCTGTTGAAACACCTATATCTTGAATCGCTTTAAATTGAGCATGTTTAGGAATTGCTATTATTGGACAATCTACCACACCTATTAAACCTGATGTGTTACTTCCAACAGTGATTTCCTTTATTGCACCAGCACCTTTGGTACCCATAACAATACAATCAATTTCATAATCTGTCACCACTCTTTTTATAGCTTCTGGAAATATTTTATAAATAGATAAACATTTAAATTTGTGATTAGTATTTGAATATTTGTTCTTTATTTTATCTAAAACGTCTCGTAATCCTAGTTTACTATTCTCATCTTGAGCTTTAAATATAGACTCTTTGGCCATAGCCGAAGTAACTCCCATGTATGAACCTGAATCAGGCTGATCAAAAGAATGTAAAATATAAAAAGAACATGTTTCATTCTTAAAAAGCTGCAATGCGTATTCTACTGCATTCCAGGCATTTTCAGAAAAATCTGTAGGTAAAAGTATATTTTTCATGTTATTAATTTTCTTATTTAAAGTTAGTGCATTTAGACTATTAAAACAATGATTTAACTTATATTTTAAGTAACTATTTCTGAAATTAAAACACAGAATTTAGAATCTAATTTATTTTAAACAATTTTTAATATAAATTGCAATTCAAGCAACGTACATTTACTAATTACAAGCAGAATTTCTATTACATGATACAAAACATACTTATTGTTGAAGATGAATACAACGTCGCTACTTTTGTAAAAAAAGGGTTAGAAGAAGTCGGATACAATGCATTTATTGCTTATGATGGAGAAACCTGTATCGAACTTTTACTTCAAAAAGACATCGATTTAATTTTGTTAGATGTGATTTTACCTGGTATGAATGGTTTCGAGATTGCAGCGAAAATAAAAAACTTAGGTTATGCTTCTATCCCTATTATATTTTTATCTGCTTTAGGAAGCACCGATAATATTGTAAAAGGACTTGATGCTGGTGCAGACGATTATTTAACTAAACCTTTTAAATTTAAAGAGCTCTTAGCCAGAATTCGTGCGGTTGCCCGTCGTAAAAACAGTGATGTTCCTAATAATTCACTATTAAAAATATCAGATTTAGAATTGAATAACGACACCAAAATTGTTAAGCGTAATAATATTGAGATAAAACTAACCTCTACAGAGTTTCGGTTGTTAGAATACCTTCTTAAGAACAAGAATAAAGTTTTATCGAGAATCGATATTTTAGAACATGTTTGGGATATTAATTTTAATATGGGAACTAATGTTGTAGATGTTTATGTAAATTATTTGCGAAATAAAATTGATAAAAAATTTACACCTAAATTAATTCAAACAGTAGTTGGTATGGGGTATATTTTAAAAGATTCGGAAAATGAAAATTAAAAATAAAATAACCCTCATTTTTGTATTACTTGTAGCCAGCATGCAATTGGTAATTTTTTCTATTATTTACGTATCTGCTGCAGATTATAGAACTGAAGAGTTTTTTGATAAACTAAAAAAACGAACCTTAATTGCTGAACAATCTTACTTTGAAGAGGATGCTTTAAGTTCCGAAATTTATGAAGAACTAAGACGGAAACACCTACAAACACTTCCAAACGAAAAAGAATTTATTTTCCCAGCAAATACACCTATAGACAAAATTATTTCTGAAATAAAGGTCGATGTCCCTAAAAAATTTCATTCAGATTTAATGAGTCAAAATTACGCACAAGCTAAAGTTGGTAATTCTTTTTTCTCCGGAATAAATTACACAGACCACAATATCTCTCACCTCATTATATTAACTGCAAACGACGACGACGGCGTAAACGAACTATCGAACATAAGAAATCTATTAATATTTTTATTCCTTTTAAATATATTCGTGTTATTTTTATTAGGCCGGTTTTTTGCAAAACGTGCATTAGATCCGCTTGCCAAAATAATTGAAAAAGTAAACACCATTCGCGTTACCAATTTGCACGAACGCTTACATACCACAAATAACAAAGACGAACTTGGACAATTAACGAATACTTTTAATGGGATGTTAGACCGATTAGAAACGTCGTTCGAGATACAAAGTAATTTTATAAATAACGCTTCTCACGAGTTAAAAAATCCGTTGACAGCCATATTAGGACAGACAGAAATCGCTTTACTGAAAGAGCGATCTCCTAATGAATATCAAAAAGTTCTAGAAGGTGTAGAAACTGAAGCTTTACGTTTAGACGCTTTAATTAACAGTCTTCTAAAATTTGCCCAAACCGAAAACGACGATAAAGGATTACTCATCACTCCTATTCGTCTGGACGAATTAATATTAGAAGTTAAAGGGAATATTGATTTAATAAACCCAAAAAACCAGATAGAAATTGACTTTAACGACTTTCCTGAAAACCCAGATTTATTAGTTATTGAAGGTAATTATGGGTTAATAAATATTGCTCTTAATAACGTATTAGATAATGCTTCAAAATTTTCTGATAACAATAAAGTAATAGTAAAAATTGTTGCAAATAATTCAGCCATTAAAATTGTTGTGACCGACCAAGGCGTTGGAATTCCTCCAAATGAAATTAAAAATATTTATCAGCCTTTCTATCGTGCAGCAAATGTTAGAAATGTAAAAGGTTACGGATTTGGATTGCCGCTTACTTATAAAATAATGAAATTACATAGCGGAACCATAGAAGTGTTTTCTGAACACAAGAAAGGAACCATCGTTACATTAATTTTCCCTAATAAATATCAAGAATTTTCAATTTCTAGGTAGCAGAAACACTAATATTACACATCTACCTACAATAATTACACTTCAAAATATTGATTTTAAACACATTAAGATGTGTTGTAAATTCTAATCTCATTCTAATCTCATTCTTATATGGCTCTAATACCATGATGGTATGTTTGCCACAATATAATTAGAGAGCATGAAGACAGTACTTATTCCAACTGATTTTAGTGAAAATTCTTTACAGCTTATTAAAAATGCTGTACTCCATTACCCAAACGAAACAATTAAACTTGTTTTAGCTTCAGGTTATAGGATGTCTATAAACGCTTTTAACCAATCAAGTAATTCAAGACCAAAATTAATTAAAAGTCTTGCGAATAAACAGTTTTATAAAACACTATCAGGATTAATCTTAGATCACAAAAATAAGATTTCTAATGTAAAAATTGAATTGTACACAGGAAATACAAATGACGCTTTTAAAGATTTTCTAATAACAAATAATATCGACGAATCTCTAATTCCAAATAATAATTTAAGTCAGTTTCCAAACAAAAAATGTTTTGACCTAACTGGTTTAATAGGTGATTTTTCTCAAAAAGTAGAGCGTGTAGCCTATCAAGAAGAAGAGCAAATACAGCCAACACGTTATTGGTTTTTCAATTTAAGAGCACAATTAAGTTTTAAATAATTAACCCACATATATAATAATCAACTTCAAAATTAAAAGAAATATAATATGAAAAATTTAAGTACAAAATATTTAAAATCCGATTTAAAGGCCGGTCTAGTCGTCTTTTTGGTAGCACTTCCGTTGTGTTTAGGAATTGCACTTGCCAGTGGAGCGCCATTATTTTCTGGTATTATCTCTGGTGTTATTGGAGGTATTGTAATTGGATACTTTAGTGGATCTAATTTAAGTGTGTCAGGTCCAGCTGCAGGACTTACTGCTATTGTATTAACTGCAATTGCAACTTTAGGATCTTGGGAAGCCTTTTTATTAGCAGGTTTAATTGCTGGTGTATTTCAATTGATTTTAGGATTTTTAAAAGCTGGAATTATTTCAAACTATTTACCTTCAAATGTTATTGAAGGGATGTTAGCTGCTATTGGAATTATTATCATTCTAACACAATTACCTCATGCCGTAGGTTTTGATGTTATTAACGAAGGTGACTTCTTTCATATTAATAAAGAAGGAAAACACGATATGTTCACTACTTTAATCGACAGTATTAATTATATGCATCTAGGTGCTATTATTGTAGTGCTAGTCTCTTTAGGTATTATAATTGCTTTTAACAAAGTACCTGCATTAAAGAAAATAAAATCTATACCGAGCTCTTTAGTAGCTGTTGTTGCAGGTGTTGCCATTAATGAAATATTTATTGCAACAGGTTCTCCTTTGGCAATTACTTCTTCTCACTTGGTAAGCTTACCAGTACCAGAATCTTTTGAAGCTTTTAAATCTCAATTTAGTCTTCCAGATTTCTCACAAATTGGAAACCCTAATATATGGATCGTTGCTTTAACAATTACTGCTGTAGCAAGTATTGAAACTTTATTATGCATTGAAGCTGCTGATAAATTAGATCCTTTAAAAAGATATTCTAACACTAATACTGAACTAAAAGCTCAAGGAATTGGAAACATCTTAAGTAGTTTAATTGGTGGTTTACCAATGACATCTGTTATTGTACGTTCTTCTGCAAACGTAAATTCTGGTGGACGTACTAAGTTATCTGCTATTTTTCACGGTATCTTTTTACTAGTAGCCGTGTTAGCAATACCAACTATCCTAAACAAAATACCATTAGCGTCTTTAGCAGCTGTATTAATCGCTGTAGGATTTAAATTAGCAAGTCCTAAAGTATTTATCCATATGTGGGAAAATAGTAAAAAATTCCAGTTCATTCCTTTTGTTGTAACTGTAATTGCAGTTGTATTTACAGACTTACTTAAAGGTGTAGGAATTGGTATGGCAGTTAGTGTATTCTTTATCTTAAGAGGTAATTTAAAGTTAGCATATTTCTTTAAAAGAGAAAACCACACAACAGGAAATAAGATACAAATGGAGCTCGCTCAAGAGGTTTCTTTCTTGAATAAAGCAGCAATCAAACAAACGTTTGCACACTTACCTTCTGACAGCACCATCATCATAGATGCCTCTAACACAGTATATATAGATCACGATGTGCTACACTTAATAAAAGACTTTGTAGAATATGGTTGTAAGGACAAAAATATTAATGTATCTTTGATAGGATTTAGAAAAGAATATAAAATTGAAAATTCCGTAAATCACGTAAAGACTATTATATCCGATAACGAGGAAAAAGTTGCTTTACATGAAACTGATGAAGGTTTAAAAATACCTTCAAATGTTTTAAAGGTGAAGGAATTGCCTAAAGCTGGATAATGTTTTAAACACACATAATATAAAAAGTCTACAATTATCAAATTTGATAATTGTAGACTTTTTATTTTTATATACATTTATTTAAAGATACCTATGAAACAAAAGTTAGATCATTACTTTGTAAGACCTATTACAAAATTTGTCCAAGTAGAAAGTTTTGGAGGAATCCTTCTCTTCTCTGCGGCAGTAATCGCCCTACTTTGGGCCAATTCACCATTTTCAGATTCTTACCTCACACTTTGGAATTACGAGCTAGGTTTTGAAATAGGAAATTTCTCTATTTCAAAAAACCTACTGCATTGGATTAATGATGGATTAATGGTTATTTTCTTCTTTTTAATAGGATTGGAGATTAAACGTGAAATTCTTATAGGTGAATTAAATACCTTAAAAAAAGCTTCTCTACCCATTTTTGCTGCTTTAGGTGGTGTTTTTGTTCCTATTGGAATTTACTTAGCATTAAATACAAATCCAGAAACTCATGCTGGTTGGGGAATACCAATGGCAACCGACATCGCTTTTTCTTTAGCAATAATTCAATTATTAGGAAAGCGTGTCCCCTTAGCACTAAAAATATTTTTAACAGCATTTGCTATTGTCGATGATTTAGTTGCCGTTTTAGCTATAGCCGTTTTTTACAGTAACAATATAGATTGGGCTTTAATATTATACTCTTTCTTACCGTTAGCTATTTTATTTATACTTGGTTGGAAAGGTATTTATCACAAAGTAATCTACTTTTCATTAGCTATTATAATTTGGTTTTTATTCTTAAAATCTGGAATTCACCCTACAATCGCAGGGATACTAATAGCATTAACAATTCCTATTCAACGAAAATCGGAATTATCTATTGATATGCAACAGCTTGAATCAATAACCACACGGTTACTTCAGAAAAGAACCTCTAACAGTCCTATTTTAACACATACTCAGATTAATTTAATTGATGATCTTCAAGCTTGGACTAGTCGAGTACAATCACCATTACAACATTTAGAACATATATTCCACGGATGGGTAGCTTATTTTATTATGCCAATTTTTGCTTTGGCAAATGCAGGAATAGTTTTCGGTGCCTCAGATAATTTAGATTTTGATTTAGCATCTCATATAGCTATTGCCTTAATTATTGGAAAATGTATTGGAGTTGTTGCCTTCTCTTATTTGGCTGTAAAATTAGGATTGGCTGCTTTCCCTGATAAAGTTAAATTTAAACATATATTGGGTACTGGTTTTTTAGCTGGTGTTGGATTTACAATGTCCATTTTCGTATCTAATTTAGCTTTCCATGGTAGTTTACTTTACCAAGATTCCTCTAAAGTTGGTATTTTAATAGGATCTTCTATTGCTGGTTTAATTGGTTATTTTGTTCTAAAATCAATAAAACCACAAACTGGTGAAATTCTTTTAAGTGATGAGGAAGAAGAGGAATAACAAACCTCTTATTATGTCATATATATAAAACAAAAAAGCGACCTCAAATGAGGTCGCTTTTTTATTAAAGTATTTTAAGACGATTTAAGCAGGTATTTGCTGACTTAAGCAATGTAGTGTCCCAAAGCCCCAGATAAGATCTATAGCACTCATGCCGATCACTTCTCGATCAGGAAAACAATTTGCTATAATGTTTAAAGCTATACGATCGTTGCTATCGTTAAATGTAGGAACTAAAACGGTTTTATTTAAAATTAGGAAGTTAGCATAACTTGCTGGAATTTGCATACCATCAAAAAACAAAGGTTTAGGCATAGGTAACGTTACAATGTTTGGCGTATTCCCATTTTCTAACTTAGAGGTCTGTAAACGTTTTAAATTGTCTTGTAACGCATTATAATTTCCATCTTCAGGATTAAATTCTACTACGGTAATTATCGTGTCTTCATTTACAAAACGACATAAATCATCAATATGTCCGTGAGTATCGTCTCCAACAATACCATCGCCTAACCAAATTACATTCGTTATTCCTAAATATTCTTTAAAAATAGCTTCGTAATCTGCTTTTGAAAAATTAGCATTTCTAACCTGTATAGATGGGTGTAATAAACATTCTTCTGAAGTTAATAGCGTACCTTTTCCATTAGAATCAATAGCGCCACCTTCCAAAACAACAGGTTTTCCATTATACATAACTTGTATTAAAGTTGCTTTTAAAACTTCTGAAACAACTTTTGGAACACCGCGATCTAATTTATGATTCGGATATTTAGCCCAACCATTAAAATTGAAATTCAACGCCAAGCGCTCCCCTCTTTTTTTAACGATAATCGGACCAGAATCACGCATCCAACTTCTATTTGTTTTATGAACAATATAGTTTATGTTCAAAGCATTAACATGTGCCATTTCAAGCATCTCATTAACTTTTTCTTGTTGAGAATTACTTTCAACTACTAAGAAAACTTTCTCAACTTGAGCCACTTTTTTTTATGAATTCAACAAACGCCCATTGTATCGCTTGGTACTTACCTGGCCAATCGTTTCCGTTGTAGGGAAAACATAACAACACCCCTTCTTGTCTTTCCCATTCTGCTGGAAATCTAATTTCTTCTGAAGTCATAGTTAGTCTATTGCACGTTTTGTAATATCACCAAAAGCATCGATACGACGATCTCTAAAAAACGGCCAATTCTGACGTACATTTTCTTGTAAATCTAAATCTACTTCAGCAATTAAAATCTCTTCTTTATCGTGAGATGCTTGTGCTAAAATTTCGCCTTGAGGTCCTGCGATAAATGAAGATCCCCAAAATTGAATTCCTGCTGTATTTGGTAAATATTGCTCTAAACCAATACGGTTTGCAGCGGCAACAAACACACCATTAGCCACAGCATGACCTTTCATAACATTCATCCAAGCACCATGCTGATTTTCGCCAAACTCTTCTTTTTCTTGAGGATGCCAACCAATAGCAGTTGGATAAAATAAAACTTCAGCTCCCTTTAAAGCCGTAATACGTGCAGCTTCAGGATACCATTGGTCCCAACAAATTAAAGTCCCAACTTTCCCTTTTTTAGTTTGAATGGCTTGAAAACCTAAATCACCTGGTGTGAAATAGAATTTTTCGTAGAAATGAGGATCATCTGGAATATGCATTTTACGATATAAACCTGCCTCAGTTCCATCTGCATCAATAATATAAGCGCTATTATGATAAATTCCTGCCATACGTTTTTCAAAAAATGGCACGATAATAACAACACCTAATTCTTTTGCTAATGTACTAAATGCGATAAATGATGTACTATATAAAGGCTCTGCATGTGTAAAATTATCGACATCTTCACTTTGGCAGAAATAATGACTGCTGTACAATTCAGGTAAAAGAATTACTTCTGCTCCTTGATTTGCAGCGTCTCTAACCCAACTTAAACACTTTTTTAAATTATTTTCGGCAACGTCATTCAGGTTTAATTGAATGACGGCTATTTTATATTTTTTTGCTGACATAACTATTATAATTATACTGTAAAAGTAATTATTTTTATAAAAGTTAAATGATAAAGATTTTATAAATAATTATGAATTTACTTTTACAGTATCTGAACCATTAAAATATTTTTTTCTCAACCAAAAGGAAACTCTTACCAATAAAATTAAGGCAGGAACCTCTACCAAAGGCCCAATCACTCCTGTAAATGCCTGTCCTGAATTTAATCCAAAAACTGCAATGGCAACCGCAATCGCTAATTCAAAATTATTTCCTGCTGCAGTAAACGCAATTGCAGCCGTCTTATCGTAGGTTGCTCCTGCTGCTTTACTAATAAAGAAACCAATGATAAACATTAATGCAAAGTAGATTAACATTGGCACTGTAATAAGTACTACGTCCATCGGAATTTCAACAATCATCTCCCCTTTTAATGAAAACATGACTACAATGGTAAACAATAAAGCGACAAGCGTTAAAGGTGAAATTGTCGGTATAAATTTAGTATTATACCAAGTCTCTCCTTTTAATTTCACTAAAAAATAGCGACTTAAGAAACCTAAAAGAAATGGAATCCCTAAATAGATGGCTACACTTTCAGCAATAGTCGCAATGGAAATATCTACAATAGCACCTTCAAAACCAAAAAATGGTGGCAATACAGTAATAAATATCCAAGCGTAAAAGCTATATCCAAACACCTGAAAGATACTGTTTAAAGCGACTAAACCTGCGCCGTATTCACTACTTCCTTCCGCTAAATCATTCCACACTAAAACCATCGCGATACATCTTGCAAGTCCGATTAATATTAAACCTACCATATATTCTGGATAGTCTCTTAAAAACGTAATTGCTAAAAAGAACATTAAAAACGGACCAATAATCCAGTTTAAAACTAATGAAATCGACAAGACTTTTACATCTTTAAATACTTTTGGTAAAAGTGCATAATTCACTTTAGCTAAAGGCGGATACATCATTAATATTAATCCTATGGCGATTGGAATATTTGTAGTGCCCTGACTATAGGAATTTATTACATTTGGAATTTTCGGGAAAAAATTTCCTAAACCTACACCAATTAACATGGCAAGGAAAATCCATAATGTTAGGTAATTATCTAAAAGACTTAATTTTTTCATTCCTGCCATGACTACTTAATTTTAGAAAACACGTAAAACATTTCTTCTGCAATTTGCAGACTGCGCTCGCTATATTTTTCCGCCTGTTGTGTTGTCCCATCAAAAGCTTTTGGATCTTCGTAAGTTACAGCAACGCGTTCCTGAGCACCAGCAATAAACGGACAACCGGCATCTGCCTGAGAACATGTCATCACTGCTACAAATCTAGTTTCTGGATTAAAAGCATCATTAAAACGTTTTGAAAATCCTACTATTGGTGGCTCATTATGATCATATTTCACACCATAAACAGGGTTATCACCTTCAGTTATTTTTTGAACTTCAAAACCTGTATTCTCTAAAGTTTCTGCAACCATAGGAAACATGGCCGTCGCTTCTGTACCTCCTGAATAACAATATACGGTCTTAAAATTGTAATAAAATGCTGCTGTTTGTGCCCATACTTGGCATAGATGACTACGTCTCGAGTTATGCGTGCAAATAAAATTTAATCTGGTTTTTATTTTTTTTGAATTCTTTTCTTGTAAAAATTCAATTAAAGGTTTTAATACGTCTTTACGTTCTTCAGATATATTTGAAAAATCAAGGCTCTCAATGTAATTGGCTAATGTAGTATTCATTCTATTTCGTTTTTAACAACAACCTGTATTTGGTGTGCAAGTATTGGCTGGTTTTGTTAATTCTTTTAGGTTTTGTGTTGGTTTTTCTTGTGGTATTCCGCAATTGTCTTTAGCTAAACAATCTGTGAATTTTGACGTTAATTGAAAGACACCTCCAGTTATTTCTAAATTATATTTTTGAATCGTTTCACCTTGATATTCTACTTCAATATCTAAGCTGTCATCCAATTTTAAAACGCGTTCTGATAATTCTATAATCGAAACTAATTTTTCTGGATGTAAACGGTGATCGTAGTCGTCTGCTTCCCATAACTGGAAATTAACTACAGATTCACGTCTTATAGTTCCTCCACAATCAATGAAATTTTTATCAATTTTACCGACTTCTGTCACATGAAAATGACTTGGAACTAAACTTCCGTTTGGTAATTGAAAAGCGATTTGATTTAATTTTTCTAAATGATTTTTAATTTCTAATAGTGTCATAATTAAAATGTATTAATTGTAATATTACGATGATTATATTTAAATTTTTTTAACAGCACTCTGTTTTAGAACAAGCTAGATTTTGATTGAAAAACATATTCAATGTATTCTGAATATCATTCCATTTTTCAATATCTATGCAATAACATACGCTAGTGCCTTCTATCGTGCCTTTTATAAGCCCCATATTTTTAAGCTCTTTTAAATGCTGAGAAATTGTAGGTTGCGCCAACCCTATTTCTTCAACCAAATCCCCACAAATGCAAGTCTTCGATTTTATTAAATACTCTAAAATACTTATTCTTGCTGGGTGACCTAACACTTTTGCAATGCGTGCAATATCGTTTTGTTTATCAGAAAATATTTCAGTCTTAGTAATTCCCATAGTCTCTTTATTTATTCATTGCAATATTACGATTAATAAACTATTCAACAAAAAAAAGATAGTCATTTAACTATCTCTTAATATTGTATACTTATAATTTTATCTACCAATCTATAGGCATATAATCTTTTAAAAATTTTCCACACCAATGTTTACCTGTGTTTATACCATCTATTAAAGGATCCATAACACGAGCAGCACCATCTACAATATCTAAAGGTGGCTGAAAATCGTGCTCTTCAACTTTACGTTTCGATAATTCTGCAGGATCTTCATCTGTAACCCAACCAGTATCAACAGCATTCATAAAAATACCATCTTTTGCCAAAGTTGCAGCCGACGTATGTGTCATCATATTTAAAGCGGCTTTTGCCATATTTGTATGCGGGTGACGATCTTCTTTATGAAAACGGTGAAATTTACCTTCCATAGCAGATACATTTATAATATGTTTCTGGCCTGTATTTTCCAACTGCATAATTGGTGCTAAACGGTTACATAACACAAATGGAGCAACGGCATTTACCAACTGAACTTCTACCATTTCAGTCGTTTCAATTTCACCTAATTTTAATCTCCAGCTATTGGTTTTACGTAAATCTACTTGTTGTAAATCGACATCCAACTCCCCTTCCGGAAAGACTTCACTTGCTTGTAACGAATTATCGAAACTATATGGAATTTGAGATAATTTCGCCGAAGACCTTAACCCTATTCCTGGTTCTGGGCCATGCCAAGTTACAGGCATATTTTTATTATCTGATGCTGTTTGCGTCAACGAATTTAACTCTGTAATACAATCGTAATGATCTTTTAAAACATCTTGAGCAAATTTTGGTAATTGTGCAACCGGCATATCTTCGGCAGCCATTAAATGCTTATAAAATCCAGCTGGACGTCTTACTGTTTGTGCTGCATTATTAATTAAAATGTCTAACCTATCGTATTTCTGTTCAATATAATTACAAAAAATCTCAACACTCGGTATGTGTCTTAAATCTAAACCGTGTACATGAAGTCTGTGTCCCCACTCTGTGAAATCACTTTCTTTAGAAAAGCGCAACGCAGAATCTGCAGGAAAACGTGTTGTTGCTACAACAGTTGCACCTGATCTCAATAACATTAAAGTAATATGATACCCGATTTTTAATCGAGAACCTGTAACCACAGCGACTTGATTCTTTAAATCGGCAGTTTGGAAACGTTTAGCATAATTAAAATCGCCACATTCTGTACACATAGTATCGTAAAAATGATGCAATTTAGTATACACTTTTTTACATACATAGCAATTTCTAGGCGATTCTAACTCAAGAGTGGTATCTTCTTTTTTAGTTAAATCTATTAATTTAGGAGCCACAAATATAGGATTTTCACGCGCAGAACGTATTCCTGTTTCTTTACGCGCATGCTTGTCCCTTTCAATCATTTTGCGTTTGGCTGCTTTTTTTGCATCCTTACGTCGTCTTGTAAATTCATCTTTATTTGGGCGGGTAATTTGTCCAGCAGCTTTCATTAAAGCAATACGTTTCTCTTCCGGAAGTTCAAACAACTGGTTGGTGTCATCCACCAATTGTTCTAACATAGCAATACATAGATCAACCTGATCTTGACTTAATGCCGTGTTTTGTTCTTCTTCATTGACCTTCATAATCCTAAACTTTAAGGGCGCAAATATAGTTTTAATTTTAGTTGAAAACGGATTTTAAGAGGCACTAAATCTCAATTTTTACATACAAAAATACACAGCTGTTTTAGAACTCGACCACTTTTTATTGATATCGTCCCTAAATTAATATCTAGGACATTTCATTCAACTATGTTAAAAACAAATTCACTTTATAAAGCATTCAGTAAATTAAATGAGTCAAAAAAATATCAGAATGAATCCATTAATCGGCAATAGCTTCTATACTTTTGAAAAATCTAAAGTATTTGCAATTGTATTTTACCGATCATTAAATAATTTAATCGTTTTTTTTATTATTTTTTTTAAGGGTTATCCTACAACAAATCAAATCCTTAGACTATTAATGTTAAAAAACCAGTATTTAAAAAAATCTATAACCCTTTTTTAATCGTAGATATAACAAACCTAAAATAGAAAATTATGAAAAGAATTTCAATCGGAATAGTTACTTTATGTTTAATGGCCTCTTGTGTTTCCAAAAAGAAATATGTTGCTTTAGAGCACGAAAACGGAGAAATAAAAAGTGAATTAACAAAAACGACTGTTGAAAAAGAAGAATTAGAAGCTAAGTTTAGCGAAATTCAATCTCGAGTTGATGCTTACAATACCAAAATTAATTCTTTAACAGAACAAAACGATTCTCAGTTAGTTGCTGTTGGAGATGTTGCTGTAATTTCTAATGATACTAGAAAGAGCATGCGTGAAACATTAAAAAATGTTGATCCTGCAAAACTAAGTGAAGCTAAAACGCTTAAAGATTCAATGAATCTTGCCGTGTCTTACAACCTACAAAAATCGTTAGATAACAGTTCTTTCAATGAAGATGAAGATATTGCTATAGATATAAACGAAACTGTAGTTATGATTTCAATCTCGGACAAAATGCTTTTTAATACAGCAAGTTATAGAGTGAGTAATAAAGCTAACGGAATACTTCAAAAAATAGCAGATGTAATTAATTCTGAACCTAGCATTGAAGTGATGGTTGAAGGACATACAGATTCTAGAAGCATACATACCGGGGCGATTAGAAATAACTGGGATTTAAGTGTCTTAAGAGCAACATCTGTGGTAGATAAATTACAAAAAGATTACGGTGTCGCTCCTGAAAAAATGATTGCTGCTGGCCGTAGTAGCTATCACCCATTGGCTGAAAATGATTCTAATGAAAATAGAGCAAAAAACAGAAGAACACGAATTGTAATTCTTCCAAACATTGATAAATTCTTTGCGTTGATGAATTCTAATCAATAAGAGTATAGCATATTTTAATTATAACAAAAAAAGACTACCTAAAGGTGGTCTTTTTTTGTTATAATAATAATTAAGGGATAAAAAAATCAGCATTCTCGGAATTATGAATTCCTTAACTTCTTTAATATTAGAAATGGAGGCACAAACCTTTAATTTTATGAGCAGAATCAATGCTTAAATAGTTATTTAAACAACGTAATTATAATAGTTCATATAATGTATTACCGATTTTAAACAACTACATATATTAAGTTTAAGTTTTGATAAAGATTGACAATAACGCTAGTTGACAAAATTAGATAGACTATAAAGAAAACCTAAGACATGACTATTCTACTTTTATATTTTTAGACTAATTTTATTGAATTATTTTGAGTCATAAAACAGTTTTAAGATATTAGCACCATTATTTTTTAAAGAATACTTTGAATATGAAAAAAACAATAACGCCATGGAAACGTTTTATTAAACTCTTAAATCTAGATAAAAAAGATATTCGTCAAATTTTTTATTACGCCATTTTTGCAGGATTAGTCGCCTTAACACTACCTTTAGGGATACAAGCCATAATAAACTTAATTCAAGGTGCGCAAGTATCTTCCTCTTGGATTGTTTTAGTAATTGCTGTAACACTGGGTGTTGCTTTTCAAGGTATTTTGCAACTCATGCAAATGCGAATTTTAGAATCTATTCAACAAAAAATTTTCACAAGAGCTTCTTTCGAATTTGCCTATAGATTTCCTAAAATAAAAATGAAAGATCTTTATAATACCTACCCACCAGAATTAGCTAATCGTTTTTTCGATATATTAATGATTCAAAAAGGACTCTCTAAAATTTTAATTGATTTCCCAGCTGCTGCACTTCAAATTATATTTGGGCTTATTTTATTGTCCTTTTACCATTCATTCTTTATTTTATATGGTCTTTTATTAGTACTTCTAATTTATATCGTGTTTCGATTTACCGCAGAAAAAGGTTTAGAAACAAGTTTATTAGAATCTAAAAACAAATACAAGGTTGCGCATTGGATTCAGGAAATTTCTCGTTCTTTAATAAGTTTTAAATTGTCCGGAAAAACATCTTTAGCTATGGATAGAAACGATTATTTAACGTCCAAATATTTAGATGCTAGGGAAAATCACTTTAAAATTTTATTGGTTCAATTTATGCAACTTATCGGTTTTAAAGTACTAGTAACAGCTGGATTATTAAGTATAGGTGGATTATTAGTAATAAATCAACAAATGAATATTGGGCAGTTTGTCGCTGCAGAGATTATCATATTATTGGTTATAACCTCTGTCGAAAAACTAATTCGTGGTTTAGAATCCTTTTACGATGTACTTACGTCTTTAGAAAAAATTGGACAGGTAGTCGATAAGGAGTTAGAAGCGCAAACAGGAGAAAATCCTTTTAAAATCGAACGCGAATTAAAGATAGAGTTAGATAAGCTAACCTATCGTGATCCTGAAAATTATAAAGTATTAAGTCAGATTTCCTTCAAAATCCATCAAAGTGATCGTATTATTTTAGAAGGTAAATCTGGTTCGGGTAAAACAACACTGCTAAAAATCTTATCTGGCTTATTAACACCTACCTATGGTGCATTTTATGTAAACGATGTATCGATGATTGGTGTCTACCCAAATAAGTACAGAACCTTTGTGGGGCAAGTACTGCCTTCTCAACTCCCTTTTGAAGGAACTATTTTAGAGAATATAACTTTTGGGAGATCGGATGTATCTCAAGAACACCTTCACGAGGTTTTAAAAAATACAGGATTGTTAACTTTTATAAAAACACAACCCAATGGTATAGACACCCTGTTAGATTCAGAAGGTCAACAAATTCCTTTTACCGTATCTAAACGTATATTATTAGCACGAGCCATCGTACACCAACCAAAATTATTATTGTTAAAAGATCCTCTAGAATATTTTGAAAATGAAGAAGCCGAACAGTTAATTAAATACTTAACAAGTAAAGAACGACCTTGGGCTTTGGTTGTTTCTAGTCAGAATACACAGTGGTGGAAATATTGTAATAAAACCATAGAAATTTCTAACGGTCTAATAATTAATAACACGACTATATAATGTTAAATATCTCAAAAAACAAACTTAATCAGAAAGTGTCTTTAAAGAAATTTAGCTCGTATAAAAAAGCTTTTACTGATAAGAACAACAAGGTTTTTAATAAGTTATTAATCATTTTTAGTATAGTAATACTTATCATAATGTTTCTACCATGGACACAAAATGTAAGCGGAAGAGGTTTTGTAACTACACTTACTCCAGATCAGCGGCCTCAAACCATTCAATCTCCTATTCCTGGACGAATCGAAAACTGGTTTGTTATGGAAGGCGAATATGTTAGTAAAGGAGATACATTGTTACATATTTCTGAAATTAAAAATGAATACCTAGACCCCGATTTGGTTAATCGAACCAATTTACAAAAGGATGCAAAAATTAAATCTGTATCGTCTTATAAAGAGAAAACAAATGCCTTAGACCGACAGATTGTAGCTTTGCATAACGAAGAACAATTAAAATTATCGCAAGCAAAAAACAAATTAAAACAAGCGCGTTTTAAAGTGGTAAGTGATAGTATGGATTTAGAAGCCTATAAAAACAACTTAATTGTTTCTGAAAGTCAATTTGTAAGAACACAAACCTTGCAAGACGAAGGATTAAAATCTGTTTCTGCTGTCGAGGAAAAGCGTGTAAAATTTCAAGAAGCTCAAGCGAAACGTATTGCAGCAGAAAACAAGTTACTAACTAGTGAAAATAACATTTTAAATGCACAGATAGAAATTAGTAGAATATCTGCTGAATATGCCGATAAAATTGCAAAAGCAAATAGTGATAAATATACCGCAGAAACGTCTCAATATGATGCAGAAGCCCAAGTTTCAAAATTAGAAAATCAATCTACGAATTACCAAATGCGTAATGCGATGTATTACATTAAAGCTCCTCAAGATGGTTATATTACAAAAGCCATTAAAGGAGGTATTGGTGAAACATTTAAAGAAGGAGAGCAAATTGTTGGAATTATGCCTGCCAATTACCAACTAGCAGTAGAAACTTTTATTAATCCAATTGATTTACCATTATTGCATATAAATGATGAAGTCCGAATTCAATTTGATGGTTGGCCTTCTATTTTCTTTAGCGGTTGGCCAAACTCCTCTTACGGAACGTTTGCGGGTAAAGTGGTGGCAATAGAATCTTTTATAAGTCCGAATGGGAAATTCAGAATACTTATCGCCCCATTATCTGAAGCACACGCTTGGCCAGAAAAAATTAGTATTGGTTCTGGAGCTTATACATTTGCTCTTTTAGAAGATGTTCCGATCTGGTTTGAATTGTGGAGAAATTTAAACGGTTTTCCTCCTAACTATTATCAACCCGCACAAAGCGATAACTCTAAAGGCACTAAATAATGAGAGTATTCTTTTTAGTTTTATTTATACTAGGCAGTGGTTTTTCCTTTTCAGTAATCGGACAAACTCAAATGCCATCAGAAGTCTTAACATTCGAAGAGTTCTTAGGTTATGTGAAAAAATATCACCCTGTAATGAAACAAGCTGATATCGCATTAAGTTCTGGTGAAGCTAATCTTTTAAAAGCACGCGGGGGTTTCGACCCAAAAATTGAAGTCGATTATAGCAGAAAGACATTTGATGGTACAGAATACTACGATATCTTTTATTCTACTTTTAAGATTCCTACATGGTATGGGATAGAATTTAAAGCCAATTATGAAAACAATACAGGGTATTATTTAAATCCGAGTTTAACTGTTCCAGAAGACGGATTATACAGTGCAGGAGTCTCCTTCTCTCTTGCTCAAGGATTATTGATAGATGATCGCATGGCAACATTAAAAAAAGCAAAATATTTTAAAGAACAAACACTTGCAGAACGCGATTTAATAATTAATAATGTGCTATTCGAAGCAAGTAAAGCCTACTTTAATTGGGTACAAGCTAGTAAAGAACAACTCATTTATAATTCCTTTCTTGAAAATGCTCAAACACGGTTAACAGCAATAGAGCGCAGTGTCAGCGTTGGAGATTTAGCCGAAATAGATATTACAGAAGCTAGAATTACGTATTTAAATAGGCAGTTAGGATTAGAAGCTGCAAATTTAGAAACGACCAAAACCAAATTAGAACTGAGCAATTATTTATGGATAAACGATATTCCAATGGAGATTCAAGCTGGCATTTATCCAGAAGCTCCGTCGCTAGAAAACCTTAGATCTTCATTACAATTAGAACATATAGAAAACAAGGAAGTACTACTTGATTTACATCCAAAAGTGATGAGCTTAAATGCTAAAATCGAACAATTAGATGTTGACAAGTTTTATAAGAAAACAAAATTATTACCGAAGTTAGATTTACAATATAATTTTCTATCTCAAGATGCCGATCAATTAGATTCGTTCAATACGGCAAATTACAAAGCTTATGTTAATTTTAGCATGCCCTTGTTTTTAAGAAAAGAACGCGGTGATTTACAACTCGCCGAATTAAAACTACAAGATGCAAAATTCGATCGCTTAAGTGCGATTTTAAATATAAAAAATAAAACTGAATCTATACAGGCGGAAATTAAATCCCTAGCACTGCAAAACGAAATCGTTACTATTATGGTTACCGATTATGAAACTATGGTAAATGCCGAAGAACGAAAATTTGATTTAGGAGATAGTTCATTATTTTTAATTAATTCTCGTGAACAAAAATTAATAGACGCCCAATTAAAAGCAAATAACTTAGCGACCAAACATTTAATTGCCATAGCAAAACTTTACAACAGCTTGGGACTATCTATTTAGCAAAGAAAGTAAAAATAGTATTTCATCAAAAATAGTTAGCAACCCATTTTAGCTTTATTATATTTACAAAAAATTAATTTCCTATGAATTTACTATTAAAATCACTCCGCATAGTTGGCTTCTTAGAAGGTATTTCTTATTTGCTTCTATTAGGTGTTGCCGTTCCTATTAAATATTTATTAGATGATCCTCAACATGTAAAACTATTAGGAATGCCACACGGTTTATTATTTGTTGCTTATGTTGTTTTAGCGATAGTAGTTGGAGTGGAATTAAAGTGGAGTAAAAAAACAATAGGATTGGTTTTACTTGCTTCTATAGTTCCTTTTGGAACTTTTATTGCTGATAAAAAATTTTTTAAAATTGCTTAATATATGCCTAACTTAACTTATTATTTTTACAATCATTTTCTATCACTTGGTATTTCAGAAGTCTCTGCATCTTATTTAAACATGGCAGCACTTTTAGTTATATTAATAGTACTTGTGTTTATTTCAGATTTTATTGCTAGAAAAATATTACTACAGGCCTTTTCTACATTTGCACTAAAATCTAAAACTAAATTCGACGATTTATTAGTAAACCATAAAGTACCAAAAAACGTTGCCCATATTGTTCCTTTAATTATTGCATTAAAATGGATAGATGTTGTTTTTATAGACTTTCCTACTTTCGAAAGTGCAATAGAACTACTTTTAAAATTATATTGCGTTGTCCTCGTTATTTGGATTATTAGAAGTGTATTAAATACTTTAGAATCTTATTTTAAAACACTTCCTAGATTAAGAGATAAACCCATAGATAGTTATATACAAGTTCTTATGCTATTTCTTTGGTTAATAGGTATTGCTCTAATTTTTGTTATGGCATTCAATATTGATATTGGTAAATTTTTCACCACTTTAGGTGCGGCGTCTGCTGTTTTATTATTAATATTTAAAGATACTATTCTTGGTTTTGTTGCGAGTATACAAGTGGCTATTAACGACACTGTTAGAATTGGAGATTGGATTACCATGGAGAAGTTTGATGCAGATGGTACTGTTGTTGAAATTAACCTAAACACACTTCAGGTACAGAATTTTGATATGACTATTACATACATACCAACTTACTCTTTGATTTCTGAGTCCTTTAAAAACTGGAGAGGAATGAGTAGTTCTGGTGGAAGACGAATAAAACGTGCAATTATTATTAAGGCGAAAAGTATTCATTATTTAACAGATGAAAAAGTTGAAGAACTTAAAAAAATTCAACTACTCTCAGAGTATTTAACGCAAAGACAAGAAGACATTACGGCATATAACACCAACAATAATGCGGATAAATCGGTACTTATAAACGGAAGAAATCTGACCAATTTAGGTGTGTATAGAAAATACATTCAAAGTTATATTGAAAATCATTCAGCTATAAATAAAGACATGACCATTATGACGAGACAGCTAGCGCCTACTCCTCAAGGTCTTCCTTTAGAGATTTATGCGTTTAGTAGCGATAAACGCTGGCAAAACTACGAATACATCATGTCTGATATATTTGACCATAGTATTTCTGCTGTCACCTATTTTGATTTAGAAATTTATGAACTTTCTAATTATGTTCCTGAATCTTAAGAACACCAAAATCTAAAACATGAAAAAGTCGAGCATAATGCTCGACTTTTTTTTAGCATAAAAACTGACGAAATAACAAGAGAACCTTCAGTTTAGATTACATCAAATGTAACATACACAATGCTTTCTTTTAAAGACAAACAACTTACACGAGTATCATATATATGCTTTTAATGTTGTAAGCTGTTTTCCTTATACTTCACATGGTATTTATTAATTGAATCTTGAGCCTTGTTATATTTTTTATCAGATAAATAGAATTTGTATTTCATTCCTTTTTTATTATCGTCTACAACATTTACAAAAACCTTTTTACCTGTTTCTTTATATGGTTTTTTAGCAGGAATAGTGTCACTATCCCGACTTTTAAGATTAGATAAAGGTATCGCGGTCCATAAATTTGTTGAGGCCGTACCAAACCCCAAATACCCAGATACATATAAATCGAATGCTGTCGACTGTATTTCCATTACAGGGAATTCAATGGTATTGTTCTCCAAATACAAGACGTTATCAATGGGTGAAAACCGAATATCTTCGACTCGTTTTTTCTTGAAAATTTTATTTCCAATCTTAATAATGGGTTCAAAACCTTTTAATTCCAAATCCTGAATATTAAACCCAATACGTCCTTTTAGTTTATTAGAAACCACACCTACACTATCAATAATATGACCTTGAATACGACTATCTAGATTCACTTTTCCTTCAATTTTATCGGCTTGCTTTAACGATGGTGTATTAAAATAATCAAAGGAAATTAGAAGTTTTTCTAAATCAATTTTATCCGTAGTCACATCAATTGAAAATTTAGTTTTATAAGGATCCTTAATATTTAAAAGTGCATCTAGAGAGACTTTACCTTTATGAAAATCGAAAGCCGTTTGATTTAAATGAAATACGTTTTCATTTTCAAAATAAAAACCAGATTTGAAATCATTTAAGGTGAATTTCTTATATATTAATTTATCAATAGTTATTGATAAATCTGGTTGAAATTTATGATATAGATCTTTAGCCGCATATTTAAAACCTTGTTTATTGGTCTTTATTTTGTTTTTATGTTCGCTATCTGTATGGTTAAAAATCTTCATAAATTCAACCCATTGCAAATGATTTGAATGTATATTTATTTTTGAGCTCATCTTATCATTATTCCCACTAATTTCTGGAATAACAGAAGTGATATTCTTTAACGATCCAGAAAGTTTTATGGTATCTCTGGCTGGCAAGGCAATATTCAAAGATTTAAGAAAAGCATCATCATTTTTAATATCTAATTCAAAATCAGAAAATGGGAGGTTTATTTTATTGGGTTTATAAACAAAAGCACCATTATTTATTTTAACCGTTGCAGAAGAAGAGCGAACCAATTTATTTATTTTTTCAATATCACCTTCAATTTTTGCAGACATTTCAATAGTCCCGCCTTGAAGTAAAAACGTATTATTATTTAGTGTTTTATTTAAATCTTCTGGCGAAAAAAAGGCCTTAAAATCAACATTTATATTAGTACTTACAGATTCTGAAATATCGATATAAGCTTCAAGTTCCGCTTTACTACTTTTGTTATAATCAAAACTACTACCATTTAAAACCAAAGTATCATTAGGTTCAAAATATATCCCAGTAGAAAAATTATTTATAATAAACACATTTTTATATTCAAATTTATCAATTTTGACATCTAATTTGGGGTTAAAACTGGTCTGAATACCACGTAGAATTTCTTTAATTCGGGACATTGTAGAATCGGGATGAATATGCCTTTCAGATTCATCTCCTTTTTTAAAAAAACTCACAAAATCATCCCATTGTAATCTATCAGAATGAAGATTAATAAAAGAATTAATCTGTTTTGTATTCTTTGAATAAAGAAACGCACTAAAATTATCCAATTTTCCGGAGAAATTTAATTTATCTTTTAAACCAATACCTATTTCTAGGTTATTTAAGATTGCCAAATTGTTTTTAATTTCGACATCTAATAAATCAATTGGCACAGTTAAATTACTAGGTTGGTAAAATACGCTACTGTTTTTTAATCTTAAATTACCATTTAATGCATTTAAAAAATTCTCTATTTGAAGTATATCTCCATGAACATGTCCTTGTAAATTAAAAGTGCCTCCTTTAAAAAAGAAGGTATTACTTTTAAATATATCGTTCAAGATTTCTGAAGTTCCCGTTACAATAACATCAGAATCTATTAAAATTTTTTCAGCATCGGATAAATCAAGGGAGGCTTGGAGATTGACACGTCCTCCTCGGGTTTCAAAAGAGGTGTTTTTAAGATGAAGATGACTTTCATCTCTAAACCCCAAAACGGTTTTTAAATCACTAATTTCATATGTTTTATATTCAAAATCCTTAATATCTACAACTAAAGTTGGATCGAATCTTTGATATATTTTTCTGGTTATATTCGATAATACATCTGCCGGTTCTTTTAGATTACTTTTAGTGCTTTTATTAGAATTTTCAAAAAGCGTCATAAAATCTATCCATCTTAATGTATTGGATTTTATTAAAAACTGAGTGGTCGCTGAAATTTCAGGATTAGGAATTAATATTGAAGAAAAATGAGATACTTCACCAGATATATTAATGTCATCAGAAAAAGTCAAAGGGACTATTAGCGTGTCCAACACCGCTCGATCCTCTTTAATAATAACATTAATCTGTTTTACAGGGATAGCGAGCTTGTCTTCAAGATCAAAGAGACTCGTGTTTACAACTTTTAAATTGATATTTGATTGCGTTAATAAATCGACAGTAGATGTGGCATCGCCTTCTAGATTAGCAATTAAATTATAGTGTCCTTTTTTAAGTGTAAAAACGGGTGACTTTATAAATGAAATTAAATTTTCTGGTACCCCTTCGGCCTTAAATAGACCTTTAATTTTTGCTTCGTCTTCAGGTGTACTTATTAATTCCCCATGAATCAATTCGAAATTAGATTCTTTATACTTTCCGGTTATAGAATCAAATATAAGCTTTATATCCTTTTTACTCTCAGTTTTTGCACGCTCGTCATCATATATTCTGTTCGTAAAACTTCCTGTAAAAGACAAATCGGTCAGATCAAAACGGTTATATAAAAGTGCTTTATTTTTTACACTATTAAATTTTATATGCACTAACGGATTTGACAAAGGCACAAAACTTCCTTGAATTGTGGTTTGAGTGAAAAAAGCCTGTGAAATTTTATACTTTTCAAGCTTTAATTGTATATGTTCGGGTATAAGGCTTAAAGTGGTGTTGTATTCTGTCTTTTCATTTTCAATCTTGAATAGAAAACCACCGGGTTCTGAAGTATCAAAATCTGCAGTTAATTTAAATATCTGCTCGTTTATTGATAAATCAAAGCTAGGAATATGTATTTTATTATCAGTCCGGTCTATTTCGGGATGCATGATGCCTTTAACATTGGAATCTTTTAGATAACTTCCTTTATCGAGGTTAAATCCTAATTGCGTTACATGAGCATCAAAATCTAAGGAAGAGGTTATACGTTCAGGGCCTATTATTAAATTGGAAGAGACTTTATTTATCTTAAATTTAAATCTTTTTGGACGAGGAATATTTTGTATATCAACAGTAAAATTTTCAATACTAAAGTCCATTTTATATGGATTGAAGGAATCAGGTATTACACTTTTTTTAGTTTGAAAATCTTTTTTAGTGCTTAAGGAATCAGTATCTTCTTTATAGATAACGGAATTATAGTACGCATTTTCAATACGCAATGATTTTACCTGAATTTCCTTTTTTAATAAATGTCTTATAGACAGCTTCAAATAGAGGTTTTCGGCTTTTAAACGGTTAGTTTTGTTGGCTGTAGAATCCAAAATAATCATGTTTTGGACGTGGAAAGCTGGATTAGTGAAATTGCCCCAAATTTTTAAGTTTATGTCATCAAAATGAACTGAGCCATTATGATTTTCTGTAATCGTATTTACAATAAAGTTTACAACTTCCACTTTATGCCGTTTAACATAAAAATAGATCCCTCCAAAAATAATTCCTAAACTTAGAATTAAACCAATACTTATTTTTGTTATTTTTTTTAACATGAACTAATTCACTAATTATAAACAAATCTAAACCAAATTTTAATCTGTCGTATTATGAATACCATAAATTAGCCCTAAATTTCTTACCAAATACAATAAAGTAGATTTAATTTTATTGCATAAAAAAAAGCCTTCCATATTATGGAAGGCTTTTAAGTTTTAAATAGTTAGAAAAATTATTTCCCTTCCATTTTATCTTTAAGAGCTTGTAAAGCATCGTTAGCATCACCTAAAGTTGGTTTAGCTTCTGAAGCTTGAGCTGATTGTTTTTTAACAGCAGCTTTTACATTTGCAATCTCTTCTTCTTTAAAAATAGCAGTATGCGAAGCAACTACTCTTTTAAATTCTTTGTTAAATTCAATGATTTTGAATTCAGCAGAATCTCCTTTACCAAGTTTCTTACCATCTTCTTTCTCTAAATGACGAGAAGGAACAAAAGCAACGATATCTTCGTTAAAGTCGATTGTAGCACCTTTATCTACTACTTCAGCAATTTCAGCAGTGTGTACAGTTCCTACAGCAAATTCAGTTTCATACTTATCCCAAGGATTAGGAGTCGTTTGTTTATGACCTAAAGATAATTTACGTCCTTCAACATCTAACTCAAGTACAACAACTTCTAATTTATCTCCAACAGCACAGAATTCTGATGGATGTTTAATTTTCTTAGTCCAAGATAAATCAGAGATATAAATTAATCCGTCAATTCCTTCTTCTAATTCAACAAATACACCAAAGTTTGTAAAGTTACGTACAATACCTGTGTGCTTAGAGCTTAATGGGTATTTAGTAGTAATGTCAGTCCAAGGATCTGGAGTTAATTGCTTAATACCAAGAGACATTTTACGCTCTTCTCTATCTAGAGTTAAGATAACAGCTTGAACTTCGTCTCCAACAGATACGAAATCTTGAGCTGAACGTAAATGTGTAGACCAAGACATTTCAGAAACGTGAACTAAACCTTCAACACCTTCTGCAACTTCGATAAATGCACCGTAATCTGCGATTACAACAACTTTACCTTTAACTTTATCTCCAACTTTTACTTCTTCACCTAAAGCATCCCAAGGGTGCTTAGATAATTGCTTAAGACCTAATTGGATTCTTGATTTATCTTCATCGAAGTCAAGAATAACAACGTTTAATTTTTGATCTAATTCAACGATTTCGTTAGGGTGATTAATTCTAGACCAAGAAAGATCTGTAATGTGAATTAATCCGTCTACTCCACCAAGGTCGATAAATACACCGTAAGAAGTAATGTTTTTAACAACACCTTCTAATACTTGACCTTTTTCTAATTGACCAATAATTTCTTTTTTCTGTTCTTCAATATCAGCTTCAATAAGCGCTTTATGAGACACAACAACGTTTTTAAACTCATGGTTGATTTTCACAACTTTGAATTCCATTGTTTTGTTTACATACTGATCGTAATCTCTAATTGGCTTAACATCGATTTGAGAACCTGGTAAGAATGCTTCAATACCAAATACATCAACGATCATACCACCCTTAGTTCTACACTTAACAAAACCGTTAACGATTTCACCAGTATCATGAGCGTTATTTACGCGATCCCACGCTTTAATTACACGAGCTTTTCTGTGAGATAATACTAATTGACCAGTTGCATCTTCACGCACATCAATTAATACTTCTACTTTGTCACCAACAGCTAATCCTGGATTGTAACGGAATTCGTTTAACGAAATTACACCTTCAGATTTTGCGTTGATATCAATAATAGCATCACGGTCAGAAAGGTGTACTACCGTTCCTTCTACTACTTCGTCATTTAATGTGTCAACGAAATTTTCTGCTACTAATTTTTCAAATTCTTGTAATTGCTTATCATCAACTTCGTCAATACCTTCTTGGTAATTGTGCCAGTTAAAGTCTGCTAAGAATTTTTCAGGGTTTGCTTGAGCTTCAGATACTTTTGGAGCTTCTACATTTTGTGCTTCAGTTGCTTCAACTTCAGCTTGATTTGCTTTTTCAGCCATTTAATAAATTTTAATAACGTAGTTGTTATTGCTTTCGCGTAAACTAATCTACATTACATCTTGTATCCTATATGTTCTTGGAAGAATTATGCGACAAACACATAGAAGTGTTATATATAATTTTTTCAGTTCCTCTTATCTTTCCAACTGTCGCTAAAAGGAGTGCAAAATTAATTATATTTTTTAAAATAGCCTAATTATTGTTATTTAAATTAATCTACTGAAAACAAGTGTTTTAATATCTAATTTAAACTTTAATAAAAGAGTTGAATTCTTCTGTTCTATTACAGCTGAAACTTAAGAAACTATTGGCATCAGTTTTTACAAAAATCACTGATCAAGTTTAGCTCTTTGTTTCAATTCTTTTTTAGTAAACTCTTCAGTTATGATGGCTTCATTAATTGCTGCAGAATAACTTTTCTTTGCCTCTAATTGGAGCACACCCGCTGTTGTTAAGAAATATGGATTTATAAACTCATTTTTACGATTACTATCACTAATATCTTCAGTCAAATTTTTATCTCGTTCTTGCGTTTTAAAATATACAGCTAATCGTAATTGATACTTATCTCTCTTATCGTATCGAGCAGTTTCACCTAATGGCATATTGGGATATACAATATCGCCAAGTTTTGCATTTATTTAGTTTCGATCAAAACCTTCATACTTAGCAAGCGTCCCATCAAGGTGCTCTACGATTATTTTATTCCGTTCACTAGAATACGAATATACCTTAGTTGTATCAATTTTATGTTCTTTTTCAACCCGTACAACAATTCCCTTACGGATAGCTGTAATGGTCACTACGCTATCTGACATAAAAACAAAAGATCTATAATTTTCAGGATCATCTTTATTCAAATATTTAGTATTAACGTGTTTTAAATCTCTACACTCCAGATTTAATCCTTCCTTATAAGGTAATGCATAGGTAAACAAACTATCAACTTTTGGATTTGTTGCTCCAAGCGAATATTTATAACGATACGAAAAAGTAATGGATCTTTTAGAATCGGTTGGATCTAAAGTAAACAGAGAACCGCTAGAATTGTTTACAACATAATTTAGTTTAGGTGCAAATGTGTTGTTAATATCATTAACTTCAATTGTTACGGTATAACTTCCTGGCAATTCCTTAGTGTAATTACACGTTAAACTTTTGTCATCATTTCTTTTGAGTTTTAGTTCTATGGCTTTGTTTTGAGAGCACATAGTAATGCTCACAATTAATGATACAACAATTAATAATGTGTATTTCATTTTTGGTTAGTTAGGTTGTTCATTAAGTAAAAATGTCACATTTTTTTTAAGAAATATTATTACTTAATTAAGTAATAAAATCATAATACAACACAACCAATTTAATAAAAATTTATTTATTTTATCCCTTTTATTAATTCGAAAAGTTTCAACTTTTAATAGAAAAGTAATATCTTGTAATCATAAAAAAGTAATTTATTATGACAGCAAAAGCAAAATATCAAGACGTTCTTGATTTAGGAGAATCACTTAGCATTCAAGACGGGAACGTATCTGAAGAAAATGGTGTTTTAAAAGTTAAAGGTACAGCTAAAACACAGTACGAGAAAAACATAATGTGGGATAAAATTAAAGCTATTGGAGGAGAAAGTCCAACTGATATTATTGCCGACATTAGTGTTGCAGACACAAGTGTTTTTCACAGACATACTGTAAAAAGCGGCGATACTTTAGGGAAAATAGCAAAACAATATTATGGAAATGCTTCAAAATATCAAGATATTTTTAAAGCGAATTCTGATATTCTTAAAAATCCAGATTTAATTTATCCAGATCAAGAATTAATTATTCCAAATTTATAATTGTAAAAAGTTCAATATATCAAGAGCAATCCATTAGATCGCTCTTGATATTATTTATTATTTAAAATCGATTTTACAAGTTTTAAAATATCCTCAAACTGTTCTTCTATAGTAGCGTTAGAATTATCGATAGCTATTGCATCATCAGCTTTCATTAATGGGGAATCTTCTCGTGTACTATCTAAATGATCTCGCTTTTGTACATTCTCTAAAACGGCTTCAAAAGAAATCTTTTCTCCATTATTTTTTATCTCATTATAACGACGTAAAGCTCGGGTTTCAGCGGAAGCTGTCATAAATATTTTAAGTTCAGCATCTGGAAAAACAACAGTGCCGATGTCGCGACCATCCATAACAACAGCTTTATTTTGGCCAATATGTTTCTGGATTTTCACTAATTGTGCTCTCACTTCGGGAACAGCAGCAACAATACTCACTAGATTTGAAACTTCTAAAGTGCGTATGTTTTTTTCTATGTTTTCAGTATTCAAATAGACCTCTGCAAAACCTAAATCGTCATTAAATTTAAATGATACTTGCGCATTTGGCAATTCTGAAATTAGGAGTTCTCTATTAAAATAGTCTGTAGAAATTATACCATTTTTCATGGCAAAATAAGTTATTGCACGATACATTGCGCCAGAGTCTACATACACATAACCCAATTCTTTAGCCACTAATTTGGCAATGGTACTTTTCCCTGTTGATGAAAATCCGTCAATAGCAATGGTGATATCTTTCATTATTGTAAATCTATATTTATTCCGAAAAAGCTTGAACTTGCTGCACTTGAATATCGTGCATAGGTATAACTAAATCTTACTTTATTCATTTTAATTCCAATTCCTGCCGATAGTCCTGAAAAATTTCTTTCATCAACAATACTTAGCTCCTCTCCTCTTCTAAAACTATACCCTAGTCGAATATTAAATCCGCCTTCTGGAAATAATTCCATTCCAACTATAGTATGTCGCATCACATTTCCTAAAAAGCTAATATCTTCTGATGTGCGATTACCTTCTAAGTCACTTTCTTCTCTTGCCGGATTGGCTACAGCTATTGGCCATTGTTGTAAATTTTCGAAAGTGATATGCCAACGCATCGGAACATTTTCTAGTCTTTGAGAAAAGCCTAAATCTATTTCAAATGGTAAAGGTTCATTTTGGCCAGCATAGGTTGTGATCTGAGTTCCTATATTTCTAAGTACCAAAGCAGCATTAAAATTTATTTTATCGTCTATATAAATCGCTCCTAGATCTACAGCAACTCCAAAGGAAGAATATTGTTCTAATTTAGATGTGATTAATTTTAGATTCGCACCAACATAAAAATCAGATCTTCCTATTTGCGCTGCATAACCTAATGATAAAGCACTCTCGCTTCCTCTAAAGGTTCCCGTTTCATTGCCTTCTTCATCATAACCATCAAACTCACCATAATTCACATAGGTAATCCCGGCATGAAATGTTTGAGTTCGTCTGTCGTAAGTATAAGCATAAGCAGCAGTTCCGTAACTTACAACGCCTAAGTGACTGGTGTAATTTAAAGCCAACTGATTGTCCATTTTTACGTTTATAGTTGCAGGATTATACAAGGCCTGAGTTACATCGTAATCGACATTAGTTAACACCTTGCCTCCTAATGCGGCTTGTCGAGGCGAAGACACAAGATTTAAAAACTGATAAGTAGATTCACCTCCCAACTGAGCAGTCGCAACATAACTACAACAACCAATTAAAAATAATGCTAATTTTTGCCTCATACGGGTGCAAATTAAATAAATCTTATGTTTAAAACGTGGTTTTCTGAATTATATTTTCTAGCATAAACAATGTTTTAGACTACTGGTTTATGAACTCCGATAAACGTATTTCACGACCTATTGATTTGGTTAATAATAGGCTCTCGAATATTTATTTACCTTCAGACCTATTGATACAATCGGGTGCGTTCAAAATAAAAACCCTTTAACGTATAAAACCCTAAATACAAGAAACTTATATGAGATTTAGTTTTTTTTCAATAATTTAAATTTGCTTTGGTAAAAACTACAATCCAATTGATCTTAAATTTGTAATTTCAAAATATTTTTCTAAATCTCATAATAATGAAATACACCCTTTATTTATTCTTCAGTTTTATATTGATTTCAAATACCTTACATGCACAACAAAAACCTGCATTTCAGGTAGTACCTTTAGGTGTAAAAGGAGGTCTTGATGAAACCAACTTATCTGCTTATTTGGTTGCTCCTATTCAAACAAATGACTTTGTATGTCTAGATGCAGGAACCTTAAATGCAGGGATTGAAAAGTCTGTAGAAAATAAGGTTTTTAATGGCACTGCAAGCCAAGTGTTACGAGAATACATTAAAGGCTATTTTATCTCGCATGCACATTTAGATCATATTTCTGGATTAATCATTAATTCGCCAGCAGATTCTTCGAAAACTGTTTATGCTACAAAAGCATGTATGACGATGATGCAAGATCATTATTTTAATGGAGAAACTTGGGCTAATTTTGGTGATGAAGGCCCAGGATTTCAAATAAAAAGGTATCATTTTCAAACTTTAAAATACCAACAAGAAATTCCGATTACAAATACAGATATGATGGTAACTGCATTTCCTCTTAGTCATGTTAGTCCGTTTGAAAGCACAGCATTTTTAATAAGACATAATAATGATTATATACTTTATTTAGGAGATACAGGACCTGATGCAATTGAAAAAAGCCATGATTTAAAAAATTTATGGAAAGCTATTGCTCCATTAATTAAAAAGAAGCAATTACGAGCCATGTTTATAGAAGTATCCTTCCCAAATGAGCAAGTAGATACGGCGTTATTCGGACACTTAACACCAAATTGGTTTTACAAAGAACTAAGTGAATTACAGAAATTAACAGGTAAGAAAGCATTAACCGGATTTAAAACAATAATCACACATATGAAACCTCCAACAGAAAATATGGTGAAAATTAAAACGCAATTACAAACACAGAATAATTTAGGGTTAGAATTAATTTTTCCTGAACAAGGCGTAAAACTAGAATTCTAAAAAATACGACGGTTATATCCACAAAAAAAGCCTTTCGAAAAATCGAAAGGCTTTTGCTTTTTGGGTGGAAGACCGGATTCGAACCGGCGACCCTTGGTACCACAAACCAATGCTCTAACCAACTGAGCTACAACCACCATGTAACTAGCATTTTTGTAATGCGTGTGCAAATTTAAGCGAATTTATAGATATTCCAAACCTTTTTTTAAAAAAATATTATTTTAATTTAAATAAATTTTCGACCGCCACATAACGCTCTGATGTAAAGCCCTCTGCGTGTTCCACACCAATTATACGTCCTAAATCTTTTGCGCGATAATTTACACTATCGGTAAAATTCTTACTCGAAATTGGTGTTTCAGGCTCTTTACTATTCGGATCGAAAAACTGTGTTTTATATGCCAATACTGCTTGTTCCTTAACATCAATAAATCCAGTAACATCCACAAGAAAGTCAGGTTCTATGTTTTTCCATTGTATATAATGGTACACATGTGTTGGTCTCCATTGTATTTGCTTCTCCCCACCTACTTCAGTTTCTATTTTTTTTAATCCGCTTAAAAAGCAAGCATCACTTACTAATTTACTTCCTTTACCATGATCGATATGTCTATCGTCAATAGCATTACAAAGCACAATTTCAGGTTGATATTTACGAATCATTTTAATAATTTCTAACTGATGTTCTTTATCGTTTATAAAAAACCCATCTGCGAAACCTAAATTTTCTCGTACAGAAACACCTAGAATTTCTGCAGCATCTTTAGCTTCAGCATCGCGTGTTTCTGCAGTTCCTCGGGTTCCTAATTCACCACGAGTTAAATCTATAATTCCAACTGTTTTTCCGTTGGAAATTTCTTTTGCAATCGTTGCTCCGCACCCCAATTCAACATCATCTGGATGCGCTCCTATTGCAAGGATATCTAATTTCATTTACTTTAATTTTATTATAAAGGCATTGTTTCGCCTTCAATCTTTAAGCCTTTACTTTAGCCTGTTTTTTCACCGCTTTAATTGCCTGTTCAATATCATGGATTAAATCCTCTTTATTCTCTATCCCTACAGAAAAACGAATCAATCCATTGGTAACACCAATACTATCGCGTTCTTCTTGAGTTAACAACCCATGAGACGTCATGTATGGCGATAACATCGTACTTTCTACTCCTGCCAAACTCATAGATGGTTTTATTAATTGCAGTTGTTTTTGAAAAGCTAAAGCGTCTAATTCATCATTTAATTCGAACGATAACATACCTCCAAAACCTCTCATCTGAGATTTAGCTAATTTGTATTGCGGATGGCTTTTTAAACCTGGATAATAAACGTTTTTAATATCGGAATTAGATTTTAAAAACTTCGCTAATTTTTTAGCATTTCTATTTTGTGCTTTTACACGAAGTACTAATGTTTTTATACTACGTTCTAACATCCAAACCATAAAATCGCTTAAACTTCCGCCCAAATTTTTAGCAACATTCCAAATAATTTTCATGTGCTCGTTAGAACACGCCACTGCTCCAGCCAAAATATCGCTATGCCCGCCCAGATATTTTGTTGCCGAGTGTAACACGATATCTATACCAAAATCTATTGGATTTTGATTTACAGGACTAGCAAAAGTGTTATCTATAATAGACAGTAATCCTTTATCTTTCGCTAAAGCGGATATTCCTTTTATATCGGTAATGGTTAATAATGGGTTTGAAGGTGTTTCAATATAAATCACCTTTGTATTGTCTTTTATTTCTGCTTCAAAATCGGATACTTCATAACCATTAGTAAAGCTGAATTCAATGCCATATTTTGGGAACTCCTCACGAATAAAATTACTCGTACCTCCATATAATGTGTTTTGAACTACAATATGATCTCCTACTTTTAAGAATGCCAATAACGTCGTACTAATGGCAGCCATTCCAGAGCCGAAAATCATTCCAGCTTCAGCATGCTCTAATGCTGCTATCTTTTTGGATAGACTTTCTTGATTGGGTGTATTAAAATAACGCGGATAACGTTTTACATCTACGTCGTCGAACTGATACGATGTAGACATGTAAATTGGAGAGACAGCACCTTTAAACTGTTCATCTTTTACCTCTCCAACATGTGTGCATATGGTTTGTAATCCTAATTTTTTAGTCATGATTTTAGCTTTTTATCCAAGAAATAATTGAGTCGTCTTTAGGTAATGTTTTTGGAGAAACTACACGAACAACATACCCATTTTCGTCTATTAAATATTTTTGAAAATTCCATTCTACCTCAGAATTTTCTAATCCGTTTTTATCTTTCTGCGTTAAGAATTTATAAACAGCATCCATATCATTTCCTTTTACAGAAATTTTACTCATCATAGGAAAGGTTACCCCGTAATTTGCGGTACAAAACTCTGCTATTTCTGCATTTGTCCCCGGCTCTTGACTTTTAAAATTATTAGCTGGAAAGCCAACAATTATAAAATTATTGTCCTTATACGTTTTGTATATTTCTTCTAGCTGTTCGTATTGTGGTGTTAATCCGCATTTACTTGCTGTATTTACAACCATTATTTTCTTTCCTTTTAAGGATGAAAAATCAAACGGATTACCATACAAATCGTTTACTTTAAATTGATAAATAGTTTCTTTTTCCATAGCATCAGTTTCTACTTTGTGTATTGCTATATCGTTACTAGCAGTAATAGGCAATTCTTTCGTGTTATGCTTACAGCCAAAAAGTACGATTGCAAACATTAATAGACATGTTGTTTTCATAAGCTAAAGGTATAAATTAAACATGTATTAAAAATTAATGTATTCTTAAAAATTAGCAATGATTAAGAATCTTGAATTGAAATGTCATCTCTCATGAGACAAAAAATACCCTATTTAGGGTATTTTTTACATGAAAAGTTAGTATTACATTTGATGTAAGAAACTCGACTATGAAATCTTTAGTTTTTTTAAACACTTTAGATTAGCCATATAAAAATGCTATTAATTGATTTATTGGGGGAAGCGACTATATTACATATAATATAGTCGCTTTTTTTACCCCTTAATTTTGGTTTTTAATAACGAATTTTGTTCTTCTAATAATTCTGTTATTCCTGATAGCAGCTGAATATCTTTAGGTGTTGTCACGGTTTTATCTTTTGGGTCTTGCGCTTTATTACGTAGTCTATTCATAAATTTCACAACTATAAACACGGTAAAACCAATAATTATAAAATCTATAAACGCTTCAATTAAAGCACCATAACCAACTGCTATTTGAGGTTTTAAAACTGCTCCAGCAGCATTAACTACAGCATCCCTTAACACCCAAACTTTATCTTGAAAATGAATCCCATCAGACAATAACGATAATGGCGGCATAAATACTTGCTTCACCATCACATCTATAACCTTATTAAACGATGCCCCGATAATGATACCAACAGCCATATCTATCATGTTACCTTTAATAGCAAACTCTTTAAACTCTTGTATTAATTTCATAAGTTCTTTTTTAACAAATATATTTTTAATCTCTTGCTCTACAAAATCAATTTACAAATCTTAATATTAGCTCTAACACTTATAAATACCAATATTAGCTTTTAAGATTATAATTATAAATATTAGTTTTATAGCTAATAATTTTGAATTCAAAGAGAATTCGAATATATTTGATACAAAGCATTGAACATGACGAGCATTATTACAGGAGATATTATTAATTCTAGGACGCAAGACGCCAAAGACTGGTTAGCACAACTAAAGGAAGAATTAAGTACTTATGGCCAAACCCCAAAACAATGGGAAATATATAGAGGTGATAGTTTTCAGTTAGAAATTCAACCAAAAGAGGCTTTAAAAGCTGCTATTATAATAAAATCGAGTTTGAAACAATTTAAAACTATCGATGTGAGAATAGCCATTGGTATTGGAGAAAAAACATACGATGCTAATAACATTACCGAAGCAAACGGTAGCGCTTTTATTAATTCTGGAGAATGTTTTGAGCAATTAAAAAAAACAAATTTAGCTATAAAATCTAATCGTCCAGCTTTTGATGATGCCATTAATATTATGATTGAATTGGCCTTGTTAACCATGAACACATGGACACCAACCACTGCATCTCTAGTAAAATTAGCATTGACTAAACCTGAAGCAAATCAAATAGAGTTGGCCGGATTAACACATAGCACACAAGGCAACATTAGCCAAGGGTTAAAACGTGCAGGTTTCGACGAAATTTTAAAAATGATAGAATTCTACTCCAAAAACGTAAATATATGATCGCGCTATTTATAAAACTACTACTCGCCCACTTGGTTGGCGATTTTCTATTACAACCTACAAAATGGGTGACGGACAAAGAACAATACAAATTAAAATCTAAATATTTATACTTCCAAATTGCGGTTCATTTTATCGCATTACTTAGTGTACTTCAATTTAATTTAAAGTACATCTGGGGTATTGTAATCATCACAATTTCTCATTTTATTATTGATGCTATTAAATTACAACTAAACACTAAAGTAAACTCGCGGTGGTTATTTAGCCTGGATCAATTAGCACATCTTATTATTTTAGTTACTGTAGTTCGCATTTACGATCCCTTCTCGGTTTCAATCGATGCATTTTATAACCCTAAAATACTACTTGCAATTTGTGCTGTTCTTTTTGTAACCGTAGTTTCATCTGTAATTATGAAAGTTATTATTTCGAAATGGCAAATTGAAGATAACAGTGAAGGATCTCTTAAAGATGCTGGTGCCTATATTGGTATGTTAGAACGTCTTTTTGTATTCGCCTTTATTGTGACGAATTATTGGGCGGGTATTGGATTTTTAATCACTGCAAAATCTGTATTTCGCTTTGGTGATTTATCGAAAGCAAAAGACCGAAAATTAACAGAATACATTTTAATTGGTACCCTGATAAGTTTCGGTCTTGCTACAAGTTGCGGACTAATTTTTAACTATATTCTGCCGCTTATATAAAATTTTTATTTGCTTTTTCTATAAAACTTAGCATATTTAACATAGGCAAATCCTGCGATAACAGCAATAATACCTAAGGTGATTAAAATGAATTTCACACTTACAATTTGATCTCCACTTGCATACGAGTGTAATCCCGCTAAGTAAAAATTTACTCCGAAATAGGTCATCATAATACTAGAAAATGCTAGTATCGATGCTAAATTATAACCGAATCTCCCTCTTAATCCTGGTACCAAGCGCATATGAATAACAAATGCATAAATCATAATACTAATTAAAGCCCATGTTTCTTTTGGATCCCAACCCCAGTAACGGCCCCAACTTTCATTGGCCCACATACCTCCTAGAAAGTTTCCAATAGTTAACATAACTAAACCTACAGTTAAGGCCATTTCGTTAATTACGGTTAGCTCCTGAATATTAACAAGCATTTTTTCCTTGTTATCTTTATTGGTAAAAATCATAAGAAACATCACCGTTAAACCTAAAATCATCCCTAAAGTAAACGGTCCGTAACTTGCTACAATAACTGCTACATGAATCATTAACCAATAACTATCTAAAACAGGCTGAAGATTTGCAATTGCAGGATCCATCCAATTCCAATGAGCAACCATTAAAATCATCGCTGTTACAAACGCTGTTGCTGCAATAGTTAAATCACTTTTTCTTCCAAAAAGCAATCCGAATAACATTGTAGCCCAAGCAACATAAATCATCGATTCGTAAGCATCACTCCAAGGCGCATGTCCAGAAATATACCATCTAGCAATTAATCCTAAAGTATGCAGTGCAAACAAAACAACTATAATCCATTTAAACACATTTACACTTACATCTATAGCTTTACTTTTACTCTTAAATATTTGAACAATTAATACAATAAACATTAACATTCCTGCATATAAATACCAACTGTATAGTTTTTTAAAGATGTCGTAATGATTATATAAAATTTCAGTTTTCACCCTTTCATCTGAAATCATGACACTACTTCCGTATTGTTGTTGCGTTTTATGAAATGCCTCTAATAATTTATTAGCATCGGTAAAATCTCCAGTTTTTTTCGCTTGATTCAGTGTCATTAAATATGCTGAAAATCCACTTTTCATAAAATTAGCATACAGTGAATCTTCAACTTTAATAGTTCCGTTTCTATATTCAGTTGAAGAAAGCCATTTATTATTTTCATCATCTGGAATAGGAAAAATGCGCAGCGAACGGCCTTCAAGCGTATTGTACAATAAATTTACACGCTGATCTGTATCTTTAATTTCCTTTTGAATTCCGTTAGGGATTGGCGCTTTATATGCTTCCTCTAAAAAAGTTCCTAATTTATATGCTCCACGATCTGTAAAGAAATCGGCTAAAGTTGCAAAGGACTGTGTTTTTGGAATTCCGATGATAGATCTAATAGAATCTGCCTTCTGATAGTTTAAATGTATAATTGGTACATTATACCATAGCAACGGACTTTCTTGCATAGATAAAAACACCTGATCGGCATCTAAACCTTCATATGTATCATCTTTTGTCAGTTTACGCAATAACTCTGAAGCATACGTATTTACTGGCATCATACGTCCGCCAATATCCTGAATAACCATATGCCCAAATTTATCGGCATGATCTAAAGGTGTTTTGTTTGCTATTAAAACAGAATCTATTTGTGTTTTTGTAGGTCTATTTGCATGGTCGTGCCCATCGCCATCAGAATGTTGTTCTTGAGCAAATCCGTTAAAAGCAAAACACAACAATAAAACAGATAGAATTTTAGCTTTTTTAGCTTTTATCTGATCTAGTTTTCTACGTAAATCTCCAAATCGAGTACCTTTAGCAAATAGAGTTGCTAGCATTCCGAAATACAATAAGAAATACCCAATGTATGTGAATAATGTTCCGTAATAATCATGATTTACAGAAAGGATTGTTCCTTTTTCATCCGGATCGAAACCAGATTGAAAGAAACGATACCCACGATGATCTAAGATATGATTCATAAATATTTTGTAATCGAAATCACCTTCTTCTTCATCTATTAAAGTCACCTGACTAGAAAACGCAGAATAACTATTTTCTGTTCCAGGGTAACGTTCTGCTTCAAAATCATTCAATTTTATACTAAACGGAAGCTCTAGAACTTTAGAACCGTATTTAAATGCGAAATCTAATCCGCCAACTTGTACTTGTTTAAAATCGCCATTCGTTCCTTTTCCACCAAGCAATCCAACATGTTTAGTTTCACCATTAGCAGTAACTTTTAAAACCACACCATCTTCATCGTTTTTAAGAAATTCTGCTTTTTTAACAATATCAAATACTCCTTTAACAACAGGCTTAGGAAACACCAATTGCATTTCTCCAATTACATAACGAGAACGTAATACTAGTGGTTGCAAACTATCTTTTACTAATGTTCCTGTAGCCATAGTAGCCATCGTCATATACTCGCCTTCAAAAGGAGACTCAATATATAATCCATCAGGTCTATTATAAATATTTACAGCACCAGGAGTTTCTTTATCTAGAGCGATTAACATATTATGAATACTTTGAACTTCACCTGACTTTAAAAAATGATTATGAGGTTTGCCATCGCTAGCTTCAACTAATTTTAAATATTCTTCGCCAGTTTCATCTGGAATAATATCATCCTCGGCTCCTGTTATAAAAGATTCTAACTCTATACTTACAGGTTGCTGATCGTATTTTGTTTCAATACTAAATTCGTTTTCTAAACGTGGAGAAAAATCAACAACACGTTCTATTGGCAGACGTTGTGGGACGCCATCAATCATATAATCACCATCTATAAAAGCAGTTATATATGTTTTTTGCGTTAAAAAAGTATTTTCTGTTGCACCTTCACGAATTGCCATCATACCTTCAAAACCAATATATCTCGTAATAAAAGCACCTAACAAAATAAATATAAAGGACAGATGAAGTAGCAACGATGCCCATTTTTCCTTCTTGTAAAGTCGGTAACGTTTAATGTTTCCAACAAAATTAATAACAAAAACAACCATAATAGCTTCGAACCACCAGGTATTGTAAATTAAATTTCTAGAATAAGGCGTTGGAGAAGTATCTTGTCCCGCGTCCATAAATGTACCGACAGCCATTGCTGCGGCAAAAATTATAAACAACATAGATGTTAAACGGGTAGAAAAAAGAATTTTGGCAAGTTTATTTTGCATAATGATTGCTCTAAATTTAAAGTCGCGCAAATTTAGCCTTTTTTGTTCGGTTGACTGGTACGTATTAAACGCAAAGACTGTTAAAATTAACCTAATTTTAAGAGTGCAAAATACTATTCCTTAGTTTGTCTGGCTTGAAATATATTTAAGTACAAAAATGTCCCCATTTTACGCGCTCTCTGTTTTGCATTATTAGCAATATCGCCTTCAAAAAGCTCGTCTATAGTTTGCAACCAAAGATTGATCCACGCTCCAAAATGTTTTTCGGAAATACTATTATTGTTTTCTTCGTCTACTTTAATATGAACATCTAAAGGATTGCCATAATATTTTGTTTTTAAAAATAAACTCGATTCCCAAAACGAAGTTAACCGCTCTATATGTGCAGGCCAATCTGTAATAACAGAATTAAAAAACGGACCTAAAAAATCGTCTTTTCTAATTTTATCATAAAATGTAGAAACGAGTTTATGTACATCGTCTCGGTCTTTAATATCCAATTTCACAGCATCCATCCTTTAACTATTTTAGTTCATAAAAAGTATATCACAAATATAGTTCACCTAAAACAAAAGCAGGTAAATATATCTTCAAACTTAAAAATAGATGTTTTTAAGTTTGAAATTCTCGTCGTATTCTGAAAAAATATTTTTAAAAAATGTATTTTAGCAGGATGATTTCAGTAGTATTACTTGGCGCTGGAAATGTCGCCACACATTTATATAAAGTGTTTCAGAATTCTGACCAAATTAACGTAACACAATGGTACAATAGACATATTGATAAAATTTCAACTTATAAGAATGAAGTTGATGTTACCAATGATGTAAAGACCTTAAAAACGGCCGATGTGTATATCCTAGCGGTTAGCGACGATGCCATTTCATCGGTATCTGAAACATTACCGTTTCAAGACCGTTTTGTTGTGCATACATCAGGAACTGCTAGCCTTTACGATTTAGATGAAAAACATAGACGTGGTGTTTTTTACCCATTACAAACGTTCACTAAAGATGCCGACGTAGATTTTAACAATATTCCTTTATGTATTGAGGCTTTAAAAAAAGCCGACTTTAAATGCCTTAAAAAATTAGCACATGCTATTGGTAGCACAGATTATAAAGTCTCCACAGAACAACGTAAAAGATTACATATAGCTGCTATTTTTGCCAATAATTTTACCAATCAATTATACAGAATTACACACGAAATCACTGAAGCTAATCAGATGGAATTTGAAATTTTAAAACCTCTTATTCTAGAAACGGCAAAAAAAATTCAGAATATGTCGCCTTATATGGCACAAACAGGACCAGCTGTACGTGGTGATAAAAAAACCATTAAAAAACATTTAAACCTAATCGAAAACCCGCAACACAAAGCGATATACAAACTACTAACCGATTCAATACTAGAAACACATGGAAGAAAAAAGCTATAAAGAATACCTAGAACATATTACCACTTTTATTTTTGATGTGGATGGCGTTTTAACAGATGGCAACGTAACAGTAACCACAACGGGAGAAATGCTAAGAGTTATGAATATTAAAGATGGTTATGCATTAAAAACAGCGGTAGATGCTGGTTATAAAATTTGCATTATCTCTGGAGGTTCGAATGAAGGTGTGCGTAAACGTTTAGAAGGTTTAGGGATTACCGATATTTTTTTAGGTGCTCATAATAAATTAGATCAGTTAGACGAATACGTACAAAAATATGATATTAAAACAGAGAATATACTTTATATGGGTGACGATATTCCCGATTTTCCTGTGATGTTAATTGTCGGTTTGCCAACATGCCCGCAAGATGCAGTTCCTGAAATTAAAAATATATCTAAATATGTGTCTCATAAAAATGGCGGAAAAGGAGCTGTTAGAGACGTTATTGAACAAGTTTTAAAAGTACAAGGAAAATGGAGCGGTAATTTTAACGCCCAATACGATTAGTATGAAGGTACTAAACCTGATACGCTGGAAAAATATTCTGCTTATTATTCTTGTACAAACACTTATTAAATATGCTTTATTCCCAGTATTTCATGTAAATACTGCATTACAAGATTGGCAATTTGCTCTGCTCGTTTTATCGACTTTATGCTTGGCTTCGGCAGGGAATATTATTAATGATATTTATGATGTAGATACAGACGCTATTAACAAGCCCAATCGACTAATTATAGGCAAATCTATTTCAGAAAAAATGGGTTATAATTTATTTATAGTCCTTAATATTATTGGTGTTGCACTTGGTTTTTATTTATCGCATGCTGTTGGCAAAAGTGGTTTCTTCGCCCTTTTTGTAATTATTTCGGTACTCCTCTATTTATATGCCAGCTATTTAAAACGCACCTGTTTAGTAGGGAATATTACCATTTCAATATTAGTCGCTTTAAGTATTATTATTGTTGGTTTATTCGATCTAATTCCTGTTATTACTTTCGAAAACCAAAATAATCAGCGTGTGGTTTTTAAAATTGTTTTAGAATACGCAGGTATGGCTTTTTTACTGAATTTGATTCGAGAAATTATAAAAGATATTGAAGATATTGATGGTGATTATGCTTCTGGAATGACAACCTTACCCGTTTTAATTGGAAGAAGTCGTGCCTCGAAAATCGCTTTTATCTTGTCGTTCTTTCCACTCGCTATCATTGTTTATTATGTTATAGTATATTTATATAACAAACCGTTTGAAGTTGGTTATTTTACATTTTTCATAATCGGACCTATGCTCTACATCATCTTTGAATTATATGGTGCTAAAACTAAAAAAGATCATCATAAAATTAGTAACGCTATTAAATTTGTTATGTTAACAGGCGTTTTATCTTTACTTTTATATCCAATACTGATATCGTAATGCAGCATAAAAACTTAAGTAATCATAATATAATTTTAGCTTCAGGATCTCCTAGAAGGCAACAATTTTTTAAAGATTTAGGATTTGATTTTACAATTAAATTAAAACCTGTAGATGAAGTTTATCCACCACGTTTACGTCATTTCGAAATCAGTGACTATTTATCCCAACTTAAGGCTCTACCTTTTAATGACGAATTAAAACCAAAAGATATTTTAATTACAAGCGACACTATAGTTTGGCATAATGAAACTGCTTTGGGAAAGCCAAAAACTGATGTTGAAGCCTTCAAAATGCTTAAATCACTTAGCAATGCGACACACGAAGTTATTACTTCGGTTTGTTTTACAGCGCTTAACTATGAAAAAACAGTGAACTCTGTAACTAAAGTCACTTTTAAATCCCTTACAGACGAGGAAATTAATTACTATATAAAAAATTACGAACCCTTCGACAAAGCTGGTGGATACGGCATTCAAGAGTGGATTGGCTACATTGGAGTAACTAAATTAGAAGGATCTTATTTTAATGTTATGGGACTACCAACAGATGTTGTATATCGTATTTTAAACGAAATAGTTTCATAAATAATTCTAATCATAAAGTTCCTAAAAAGATGCTCTAATTGTAGTTTCCTTCTTCTATATTTGTGGTCTTAAATTCACCCCTTTTTATGTTTTTAGAATCTCATTTTAAAGAAATCGTTTCAAGTCTAATTTTATTATTTGTACTACTTATAATTCGTGCTATAATCTTAGTGTTAGTAAGGAAAATAGGACGTAAAAGCGGTATTAATGCAGCGAGAATTCAATTAATACAACGCTATTCGACAGTTACTTTATTCTTAATCGGACTCTTATTTCTGTCCTTTATTTTGGGTGCTAAAGCTGAAGATTTAGCATTAGTATTTTCATCAGTATTTGCTGTAATTGGAATTGCCTTATTTGCTATTTGGTCTATTTTAAGTAACATTACTTCGGGCGTAATTATGTTCTTTTCGTTTCCTTATAAGGTTGGAGATAAGATATGTATTCACGATAAAGACTTCCCTTTAGAAGCTGTTATTGAAGATATTCGCGCGTTTCAGTTACATTTAAGATTGGATAACGGTAATTTAGTCACGTATCCAAACAATTTAATATTACAAAAAGCTGTAACTTTAATTCAAAAAGATGCGATAGACGATGGCCACGACGCCTTGTAATTCGCTAATAGTATAAAGTATGGCAAAAAAAATCCGACTTAAAAAGATTAACAAAAAGGCAGGACTAGCACCTGGAACTATTGTTTATACGGGACAAAAATCGACACAAAAACTTTATATTGAAGCATTCAATTATAGTGAATTTCATATTTCTGAAAAAGAACACTCTAGCATTGACGAGGCTTTAACATACAAATCGGATTCTACTGAAGAAGTTACATGGATTAATATAAACGGATTAAACCATACCGATGCGATTGAAAAAATTGGTGAACATTATAATATTCACCCGCTTATATTAG
Organism: Formosa sejongensis; assembly: GCF_033447105.1. Classification (NCBI taxonomy): domain Bacteria; kingdom Pseudomonadati; phylum Bacteroidota; class Flavobacteriia; order Flavobacteriales; family Flavobacteriaceae; genus Formosa; species Formosa sejongensis. The sequence continues at coordinate 157,988 of NZ_JAWQUN010000004.1, read as the reverse complement.
AAGATATTGCCAACATTTCTCAACGTCCAAAAATCGATGAGTTTGAAGATTATCTAGCCATTAGCATGAAAATGTTGTATTACGATGCTACAAATGGATTTACTTCGGAACAAATTAGTTTTATTTTGGGACACAACTATGTATTGTCTTTCCAAGAAGCTGAAGGTGATGTTTTTAACGGGTTAAGAGAACGTATCCGCCAAGGTAAAGGTCGTATAAAAGCCTTAGGTTCAGACTATTTATTATATGCATTAATAGATAGTGTGGTCGACCATTATTATGTGGTAATAGAAGCTCTTGGTGAAAAAATTGAAGATTTAGAAGACGATTTATTTAACGGCTTAGCAAAAGATCAAGTTACCAATCAGATACAAGATTTAAAACGTGAAATTTTAAGAATTCGACGTGCTGTTTTTCCACTTCGTGATATAATAAACCGTATTGAAAAAAGCGAACACAAGCTCATTAATCAAAAAACATTACCCTTCTTTAAAGATGTTTACGACCATGCCATTCAAGTAAACGAAAACACAGAAATTTATCGTGAAATGGTTTGGGGTTTAATGGATATGTATATGACGAGCATTAGCAATAAAATGAACGAAATCATGAAAGTGCTTACTATTATGTCGTCCATTTTTATCCCGCTTACTTTTATCGCCGGAATTTACGGTATGAATTTCGACAATATGCCAGAATTACATCATAGAAACGGCTACCCTATTCTGATACTTGTCATGGTAATTATGTTTGTTTTTATGATTATTTACTTTAAACGCAAAAAATGGTTATAAATATTTAAACTTTTTTATTATTTTTTTTGAAATTAATTGAATTGACTTACGTCTATATTTTAGTGTTAAAGTTAAAGAAACCTTAAAACACTACAAATGCCAAGGCTACTTTTTATATTTGAAGCTAAAGCCTAAATTCAAATTCATTTTAATGAAAAAATTAGTTCTCACTCTACTTACTATATTATTAGTAATACCTGTTTGTTTCGCGCAACAACCTAAAAAACCTAATGCTGCAGAAATTTACGAATCTATAGAAAAACTAAATTTCTTAGGTTCCGTTTTATATTTGGCAGCACATCCAGACGACGAAAACACCAAGCTAATTTCATATTTATCCAACGATGTAAAAGCCCGAACAGCATATTTATCGTTAACGCGTGGAGATGGTGGTCAGAATTTAATCGGACCAGAAATAAGAGAACTTTTAGGTGTTATTCGTACCGAAGAATTATTGGCAGCAAGACGTACAGATGGCGGTGAACAATTTTTTACGAGAGCGAATGATTTCGGATATTCTAAACATCCAGACGAGACTTTAGCTATCTGGAATAAAGATGACGTTTTAAGCGATGTGGTTTTAGCCATAAGAAATTTTCAACCAGATATAATCATCAATAGATTCGATCACAGATCACCAGGAACAACGCATGGACATCATACCAGTTCGGCGATGTTAAGTGTAGAAGCTTTCGATTTAACTAATGATGCTTCTAAATTCCCAGACCAACTTAAAACAACATCTACCTGGCAACCAAAACGTATGTTCTTTAATGCATCGTGGTGGTTTTATGGATCTCAAGAAAAATTTGATGCAGCAGATAAAACCAATTTATTATCTATAGATACTGGTATTTATTTCCCGTCAAGCGGATTATCAAACACAGAAATTTCATCTTTAAGCAGAAGTCAGCATAAATCCCAAGGATTTGGAAATACAGGAACTCGTGGTAAAGAAATTGAATATATTGAATTAATTAAAGGTGATATGCCTAAGGATCCTTCAAACATTTTTGACGGTATTGATACGACTTGGGGTCGTGTAAAAGGCGGAAAGTCTATTGGTGAGGTTTTAAGTCAAGTTAAAAAAGAATACGATTTTAAAAACCCAGCTGCTAGTATTCCAAAATTGGTAAAAGCATATACTTTGATTCAGAATCTGGATGAAACGCATTGGAAGACCATCAAATCTGAAGATATTAAAAATGTTATTGCCGCTTGTGCTGGATTATACTTAGAAGCTGCAACAACTCACAATTGGGCAACAATAAACGCTGATGTTAATTTAAATATTGAAATAATAAATAGAAGTGCTGAAGCGATCACCTTACAAAGTATAGTAAATCCAAATGGTATTACAATTTCAAAAAACATCGATTTATCAGACAATATTAAATTCAATTTTAATGAACATTATACCATCAATTCAAACACAAAAATAACCTCGCCCTATTGGTTAACAGAGCAAGGTAGTTTGGGAATGTATAAAGTTGAAGATAATTCCTTAATTGGAAAACCTGAAACACCAAGAAGTCAGAATATGGTTTTCAATTTAGTTATTGAAAATGTTACCATTCCGTTTATAAAACCTATTATTTATAAAACCAACGATCCTGTAAAAGGAGAAGTTTATAAACCTTTCGAAATTGTACCAGTTGTTGCATCTCAACTTGCAGAACCTGTTTTAATTTTCGAAAATAACACGCCTAAACAAGTCGCTGTAATTGTAACTGCTGGAAAAGATAAAGTAGAAGGTACTGTAAGTTTAAATCAAGAAAATGGTTGGACTATTTCTCCAAAAACAGCACCTATTTCTATTGGGCATCAAGGGGAATCTAAAACGGTGTTTTTTACAGTAACACCTCCTAAAAATCAGAGTGAAGTAAAAATCACATCTACGGTAACGGTTAACGGAACAGCTTATAATAAGGCTTTAATTGAAATTGATTACGACCATATTCCTTTTCAAACTGTAGTGATGCCTAAACCTAGTAAATTTGTCCGTTTAGATATTATAAAAAAAGGCGAAAACATTGGTTATATTCAAGGTGCAGGCGATGTTGTTCCTGAGAGTTTAAGACAAATTGGATACCATGTTGCAATTATAAATCCAGATGATATTACGCCTTCAAATTTAAGTAGATTCGATGCCATAGTTATTGGAATTAGAGCTTATAACACTGTAGATGATTTAGCTTACAAGCAAAACATTTTATTCGATTACGTAAATAAAGGTGGGAATTTAATTGTTCAATATAACACGAATCGTGGTTTAAAAGTGGACACTTTAGCACCTTATAAATTAGAATTATCTAGAGACCGTGTTACCGATGAGGATGCACAAGTTACCTTTTTAGATCCTAAAAACGAATTACTTAACTTTCCTAACACCATTACACAAAATGATTTTGAAGGATGGACACAAGAACGTGGATTATATTTTCCAGATGTTTGGGGAGAAGAATTTACTCCCGTATTAGGAATGCATGATAAAAATGAAACAGAAAAAAGCGGAAGTTTATTAGTCGCTAAATATGGAAAAGGATATTATATCTACACCGGTTTAAGTTTCTTTAGAGAGTTCCCTGCAGGAGTTCCTGGTGCTTACAGATTATTTGCGAATATGTTATCTATCGGAAAAGAAAATATCAATAATCAACCTGAATTAAACCATTAATATGCCAGAAGAAAAGCCCATAAAACAACCTTGGAAACGCTCGTATACTTGGGTGTTAATTGCCAATGCTGTTTACATTATTTTGTTTTATTTTTTAATGAAAGCCTTTTAATATGGAGACTTTAGACTGGATTATATTAATAGGTACACTCTTTACAATTGTAGCTTACGGAACATGGAAAACCCGCGGAAGCCAAAATGTTCAAGATTATATTCGCGGCGGAAATCAGGCACAATGGTGGACGATTGGTTTATCTGTTATGGCGACTCAAGCCAGCGCGATTACATTTTTATCGACACCAGGACAAGCCTTTAATGACGGTATGGGTTTCGTGCAGTTTTATTTTGGATTGCCAATTGCCATGATTATTATTTGCATGGTTTTTATTCCGTTATATCATCGACTTAAAGTTTATACAGCTTACGAGTTTCTAGAAAACAGATTCGATTTAAAAACTCGGACTTTAACTGCAGGTTTATTTTTGGTACAACGTGGATTGGCAGCTGGAATTACCATTTATGCTCCAGCTATTATTTTATCGGCAGTATTGGGTTGGTCTTTAAATCAGTTAAATATCATCATTGGTGTACTCGTTATTATATACACCGTTTCAGGAGGCACAAAGGCTGTAAGCGTTACACAAAAGCATCAAATGGCGGTAATTTTTACAGGAATGTTTATTGCTTTCTTTTTAATTCTAAGTTACTTACCAGATAATATCAATTTCTCGAATGCTTTAGAAATTGCCACGGTTAACGATAAAATGAACATCTTAGATTTCTCTTTCGATTTCGAAAATAGATATACATTTTGGAGCGGTATTATTGGAGGAACATTTTTAATGCTTTCCTATTTTGGAACAGACCAAAGTCAAGTACAGCGCTATTTATCAGGAAAATCGGTTCGAGAAATGCAATTAGGGCTTATTTTTAATGGGGTTCTAAAAGTGCCAATGCAGTTCTTTATTTTACTTGTTGGTGTTATGGTTTTCGTGTTTTATCAATTTAATGAATCCCCTATTAATTTTAATCCGCATGCCCAAGAAGTTGTTGCTGCATCATCTTATTCAAGTGATTTTAAAGCTTTAGAAACTGAACAACATAAACTTTTTGAAGAAAAGAAAACATTATTAAATGCATATGTTCAAACTCCAAATAAAAGTTTAAAATCTAAAATTTCCAACATAAGTAAATCCGAAAAAGAAAATCGAAATGAGGCCAAATTGGTATTAGAAAAAGCAGCAAAGGAACATGAAACCAAAATAGAAACTAACGATAAAGATTACGTTTTTATTCATTTTATATTAAACAATTTACCCCGAGGGTTAATAGGGCTTTTACTTGCCGTAATTTTAAGTGCAGCCATGTCTAGTACTGCTAGCGAATTAAATGCATTAGCATCAACCACAACTATCGATATCTACAAACGAAGCATTGCTCCAGACAAAGACGATATGCATTACGTAAAAGCGACTAAATGGTTTACGTTTGGTTGGGGAATATTGGCTATTTGTATTGCTTGCGTTGCCTATTTAGCCGATAATTTAATTCAGTTAGTAAATATTATTGGGTCTATTTTTTATGGTAATGTTCTTGGAGTTTTCTTACTTGCTTTTTTCTTTAAACATATAAAAGCAAATGCCGTATTTATTGCTGCTATTATAACACAAGCCATTGTTGTTATTGGATGGTATAATGATTGGATGCCATATTTGTGGCTTAATCTTTTTGGTTGTAGCTTAGTAATAATTATCGCATTATTTATTCAACTTTTTAATCTAAAATCTAATGACATTACAACCACATAAAACTATAAAATGGGGAATTATTGGGCTTGGTAATATTGCTCATAAATTTGCCAAAGATTTATTAACTATTAAAGATGCACAGTTACAAGCCGTAGCTTCAAGATCTCAAGAAAAAGCGAATGAATTTGCTAAAACATTTCATTCTAAAACAGCATACGATAGTTATGAAGCTTTAGCACAAGATCCAGAGATTGATGCCGTTTATATTGCAACACCTCATAGTTTTCATAAGGAACATGCTATATTATGTTTAAAACACGGCAAAGCTGTACTATGTGAAAAACCTTTCGGAATGAATACGGAAGAAGTTATGGAAATGATTACTGTAGCGAAAGAAAACAATGTGCTTTTAATGGAAGCATTATGGACTTATTTCTTACCACATTATCAGTTTGCGTTAACTGAATTAAAAAAAGAAACCTACGGAAAATTGTTAAAAATTGAAGCAGATTTTGGCTTTACTAGACCTTTTGATGAGTCTTCTAGATTATTCGATAAACGTGTTGGCGGAGGGAGTTTATTAGATATTGGCATCTACCCTATTTTTGCTACGCTTTCTACTTTAGGAGAGCCAAAACATATTGATGCGACATGTACAACATTTGAAAATGGAGCAGATTCATCTTGCGATATGATATTTAAATACGCGACGGGAGCTCAAGCTATTTTAAAAAGCAGTTTAATTAAAGAAACACCAACAACCTGTGTCTTTACATGTGAACGTGGTGTGATTACTTTAAACACGCAATTTCATATTCCAACAACTGTTACAATTTCGCAGGACGGAAAAGAACAGACTTTAGATTATACCGGTGAGACAATCGGATATAATTTTGAAACACTTCACTTTAACCAATTACTTCGAGATGGTAAAACTGAAAGTGAAATAATGAGTCATGATTTCAGTCTTAAGCTTATAAAAACTTTAGATCACGTGAGATCGTTAATAAGACTTGAATATTAAAACAAAGCCGCTATCAACTTTCATTGATAGCGGCTTTAATTAATTAACACTACTTCTAATTATAGAGCTCCCCACTCTTTTAAAGAATCTGTATTCATTTTTACATAATCACTATTCCCAGCAGCTTCAGCACTTGCTAAAGATTTTTTAGCTGCAGCGATTGCTCCTTTTTTATCACCTGATTTAGCAAGGATTAAAGATTGCTTACGTAATTGCCAAAACGCTGGCTTTGGTGTCATCGTTATAGATTTATCAATCCATGTTTTTGCTTGATTAATATCTTTTCCTGATTCAAAATAATACACTGCAGAAGCATAATAATCATTTGCAGTTGGACTACCTTTCATTGTGTTTTCAATATTTTTCATAACCATAACATCTGTAGGCACTTCAAATTTAACACCTGCATATACTTGTCCCCAAAGCATTCCTAAAACAGCAGAATCGTTTGTTAAATCGTCAAACGTCATTGTAAATGTTTCAATATCTACTGGCATAGGATACACTTGAGCTTGAGCTTTTAAAGCCACTTTACTATCATCCCATGTTTTAGGCAAACCACTGTTTTCAGAATCGGTGTAAAAAATCACATCCCAAGACGTTTCATTTGGTATCGTATAAATGGCATACGTTCCAGCTTTTAATGTTTTTCCATCGATAATTATAGCATCAGAAAATGAGATTTTAGTGTTTGCATTTGCTCCTGTTCTCCACATTTTACCATATGGTACCAAGTTTCCAAAAACTTCACGTCCTCTCATACTTGGTCGAGAGTATTCTAAAGTTACATTTGTTAAACCAACCGTTTGTTCCATTTTACTTAACGGACTAGGTTGTGGTGTTTTTATTTGGGCTTGAATACTGAACGTTGCTACTAGAGCAATAAGACCTAACATTACTTGTTTCATTATTTTATTTCTTTTTAGTTTGAAGTAAAATTACATATTCAAATTCCTTTTAATTGTTAATAAAACCTTAAATCGATCTTTATGAACGTTATATTATCAATAATTTTATCTTTTTTATGATTGAAAATAATATTATATAAGTTTTATTATTTACTTTTATAGCTGACAGCTAGCATTTTACATTTTAAAACTCTCCCTACGTAAACCTAATTAATAGATTTTTTTCAAATCTAAATAGGTCTTTATACGTGAAATTCACCAGATTTAATATCGTTAAAAAATTAATATTCTGCACCGGGATCGGGATTGTATGCACTTGTTATTTTCTAATTCATGTTAAAGACTCACCTACGTTATTGAATAATGCCTCTTTTCAATCCGTATTTAAAGACATATATTATACTTTTATAAATAGAGTTCAATACCTTGACTTCTTAATTATCATCTATTTTTTACTGGCTATTTTTAGTTCATTTCTTCTATTTAAATTTTTTAAACAGCAAAAAAAATCAAATAGTTACTTAAAAAACATTTCCGAAAATATTAAAAGACAAAACTCTTATTCTCAAATAATTATTCCTGAAATTAATTCAATATCATTTAGTGAAAATTCTAAAAACCATATCAATAAACATAATTCATTAGAGAAAATTAAACAAGACACCTAAATAATTATCATTTAAAAATTTAATATAATACATGTTCCGTTTTAAACATCCTACTTCAGTTTCATGTTATGGTATAAAATTCATTAATCTTAAAAAATAACATTATGAAAATTAAAAGTCTATTATTCTTTTTGGCGTTACTCATGTGTGGTACACAAATGCAGGGTCAATTTTTAAAAAAACTAAAAAAGAAACTTGAACAGGTTACTGAAGATGTTGTTATAAATAAAACATCTGAAAAAGTAGCGCAAAGCCTTGATAAAACTTTAGATAGTATTTTAGGACTAGACGGAGGGTATATATTTGATGGTAACATCGGAGGTATATCTATGGTAGATGCTTCTATCTTACCAGATATATATCACTTTGAATGGAAATATACTTTACAAGTGGAGAGCCCTAAGAGTGACCCTATGAAAATTGTTTATTATTTAAAACGAGATGAAAAATACTTTGGAATGCAACCGAATATTGATGAAACAAAAAATAAAGGAGAATTGATGATGGTCATGGATATGGGGAGAAACATCAATGCCATTTTCATGACTAATAACAATAAAAAGACAGGTATGGTAATGACAATTCCGAATGATATAGGAGATTATGAAACTGATGAAAATCTGGCTAGTGAATACACTTTTGAAGAATTAGATGATAAAGTTATTAACGGAAGAAATTGTAAAGGTTTTAAAATGGAAAATGAGGATTCTGTAATGATTATGTATAACGACATGGAAGCTCCTGTAAGTTTTTCTAAAATATTTGGTATAAACATTAAAAATGTACCTAAAGGATTTAATCCGAAATGGCTAGACAAGGCCGAAAACAGTTTAGTTATGGAAGCCACATATACAGATAAAAAGAAAAATGAATCGACCACAATGCGCTGTTTAGATTTATCTAAACAAGATTTAGACATTAAGAAAAAAGATTACGAATTTTCTTCTTTAGGAATTTCCGGAAATTAATTTAGCCACAAATTAAAAATGATTTCTAAAACAAGTATATAATGATCACGTAACACTACCTCTTTATAAAAATAACACATAATAAAAAGGGATGGAAAACACCGTGTTTTTCATCCCTTTTTATTCAATATATGTTGTTTAAATACAATTATTAATTACACTAATTAATTAGCTTGTGCTTTAGCATCATCAATCATTTCTTTGTTTGCTGAAACACCTATTTCTACACGACGATTTTTAGAACGTCCATCTGCGGTAGCGTTATCAAATCTAGGTCTTGTTTCACCATAAGCTGTTACTTCAAAACGATTTCTAGAAACACCTTTACTTTCTAAATACGACACTACAGATTGTGCTCTCTTTTCAGATAACGTCATATTATAAGCATCGTTACCCGTACTATCGGTATGCCCCTCAACTAATAAATCGGTATCTGGGAATTCGATAAATACTTCAGCAATAGCATTTAAATTTTCCTTTGCTTTTTCTGTTAATGTTGCTTTATTTGTCGCGAAAGTTACACCACTTTTATCATCAAAAACAACTTGAATACCCTCTCCTACTCGTTTAACTTCTGCACCAGGTAAAGCTTCTTCAATCTTATCAGCTTGCTTATCCATACTATGACCAATAACTCCACCGGCGGCACCACCTACAGCTGCCCCAATTAGAGCTCCTGTTATGTTACCACCAATAAGACCACCAATTAAAGCGCCTCCAGCAACACCTAGTCCTGCTCCTTTTTGTGTGCTATTTGCATTTTTTAACGCATCGCAACTCACAAAAGAGAATGACATTAATAATGCTACAACTATTAATATACTTGTTGATTTTTTCATCTTTATTTTAATTTTATAAATCTATACTATCTGAAGTTTTGTTAAAAGTCATTATCACATCAAAAGGATTCCCTTCATATTCCGATGGTACTTTAATTACCATTATATTATCTGAAATTTCTTGAATGGTTGCAACATAACCAGATTTTACATTTTTTGCTTTAATATCGTCTCCTACATATTTAAACTGAAACTGAGTAAATCCATCTCCAGATTCTAAAAACGACCAGTGAATACTATTCGTATATGCTTCACAAATTGAGCTATTTGGATTCGTAGAAAATTTTCCAGAACCATTATTTGGTATAAAAACCCACTCGCCTCCTTTAAAACAAGACGAATCTGCCAAATCGAATAAGTAGGCTTTATATAAACCTTTGTCTCCAATGAATTTAATATTAGTGACTTCCCAAGACCCTTTTAACATTTTTTTACTTGGCTGTGGTGCTGTTGTCGACTTAGAACTCGAGCATGAAAACACGAGAATAGCTAAAGTCAAATAAATGAATTTTTTCATATTTTAAAATGGTTATTGATTAATTGATACTTACTAAATTAACTATTTAATAGGAAAAACAAAAAAAACGACTAAAAAACATATAAGATATTATTCATTATTTAATCTGTCTTTTACGAATTCAATTTCCGTTTTACCATGAGCTTTTGTTTTTCCATCTTCTCCCAAATTAACCATTATAATGTTAGCTACACGTAAAATGGTTTCTCTGGTCATTTTATTTCGTACCTCACATTTAAGAGTCAAAGACGTTTTTCCAAATTTTTCGACAGCGATTCCAATTTCTACAATGTCACCTTGCTTAGCAGAGCTTAAAAAATTGATTTCAGACATATATTTTGTAACAACTTTACTATTTTCTAATTGTATAATAGAATATAAAGCAGCTTCTTCATCTATCCAAGCCAATAATTTACCTCCAAATAAAGTTCCGTTAGCATTTAAATCTTCTGGTTTTACCCATTTTCTGGTATGAAATCTCATAAATAATATTTTTGCGTAAAGGTAAATTATTAATTGTTCATAACAACGTTAACAAGTAATCGTGTTAACAAAAATTTCATTACAGATAATTAATAATTTTAAGAAAAATGTTTAATATTATGACAACAAGACACAGTAATCTTAAGGCTATTCGTCCATCTTCTTCTTTCGGGAGACTAAGCGAAAACATGAGTAGTGAAGAACGTTTTCAAAACGAAACATTACGCCCTATTATTAAATTTCAAGAGCAATTATTTATTGAAGTTCTTAAAAATTACATTAAAAAACACAAAACGATGTTCTATGATTTATCTCTTTCAAAAAAACTAATATTTATTGAAAATGCCATTCAAAAAGATATAAAATTCAGAAATTCTATTAAAGGAATGATCATTGGGCAATTTACTATTTCAGAATATCTTATCTACATTAAAAACTCTTCAGCATTGAATAAACGCATGATGACTATAGTAAAAGATCGACTTATTGAAAATATACAAGTTTTTGATATTCAACTAAGTGAATTAGTTTAACTAAGACTATTATCTAAATATCTTGTATGAGCGATTCTCCGTTAATATTAGTCGTTAACACATCGCTCATATAATTAAAATAGGGCCTAATGGTTTTAAACGAGTCATTAACGTGTTCTAGAAATCCCGGAGCTAAGACCTCTTTATCTGTGAATTTTTTAGTGAAAATAAATTGCTTTTTCCTGATAAGATCAATATTTGGATGACTTTTATCAAACCCTTTTGGAGATGTTTTAAGTTCTTCTCCTTCTAAAGTTCCCCAAGTCGATTTGAAGTTTGAAACAGCCATAATATCTCTCATTTCTTGTGCATCTACTTCAAATTCTTTTCTAATACGAAGTAAATCTTCCTTAGTAGGATCCCAAAATCCTGTGGCAATAAACGATTGATTATTCGGTTGAATTTGTAAATAATACCCACCTCTTAAATTAGGTTTTGCACGATGTATTGAACCTCCAAAATGTGTTTTGTATGGTATTTTGTTTTTCGAAAACCGAACATCTCTATAAATTCTAAAGAGTTTTACAGCATCTACTTCATCATGTGTTTTTAAAAGGGCAAACAATGAATTATAGACGGTTTTCATTTCTTTTTCTACAGCTCTAAACTCAGATTTATGATCTTGAAACCAAATTCTATCATTATTTTTTTCTAATTCAATTAAAAAATTAAATACACTTTTAGAAATCATACTTACTTATTTTATTAGTATAAAGATATAAAAAAGCCCTAGTAAACTAGGGCTTAAAACTTTTAAAACATTAAACTTTTATTTTACTAAGGTATACGTTTTAGAAATTATTTTATTAGACTTTCTGTCAAATTGTTGCACAATAAAATTTCCGTTTTCATCGAAATAACCAATACCTGTTTGCCCGTTATCATTCATAACAAATTGGGTTGAGTCGGCATCCGATTGTTCAACTTTAGTTGGTTCTGAATTGGTGGAATCTAAAATTAAAAATCCATTTTCTTGCATTTTAAATTCACAGGTCTTCCCATCTACTTCGTAAATCATAGAGTTTTTATTGGCTGTAAACGGACTGTTTTCTGTGACCTTAACCGTTTCTGTAACCTCGACTGGAGAATACACTCTATTTTGGTTAACTTCATTTTCATCGCCTTCAGCCAGTTTCACACTTTGCTCGGTACGTGTGTTAATTTCAACCTTACTCTCTTTAATTCCGTCCCCAGTATATTCTTTGGTTGTAATGGTCTTAGTTTCATCCAAAACATCCTTCTTTGGATCTGTTTGTGCATTTGCTGAATATATAAACAGCATTGCAAACACTAAATATATAGTTTTCATGATTTTATACTTTAATTATTAAACTTAATATCAATTCAATTTCTAGTTTATTATTTCAAAGCACCTTTAAAAAGTGTAATTACAAAAAGTACTAGAAAAACAAAAAATAATATTTTAGCAATTCCTGCTGATGCTCCTGCAATTCCTCCGAATCCTAAAATTCCAGCGATAATTGCTATAATTATAAAAGTGATGGCCCAACGTAACATAGTCTTATTTTTTAAATTAATATTTGTGATTTTATAATCACCTATGTAATCTGATTTTTAACTAAAATTATAAAAACCCATTATTCAATAATAGCACTGTTTAAGTGTTCTGAAGTTTTCTTAGACCAAGAGTCTAACATCCAACTCGCTTTTTCTAATTCTCGTATATATCCACCAATTAAATCGATAGTTCCTTCATCTGAGGCGTCAGTAGATTTTTCAATTACCGTACTCATCTGGTTTAAAAGTAGTTTATGGTCGTTTATAATTTCGGCAACCATTTCCCTATCTGATTTTAAAGGAGATACTTCTTTTAATGCAGAAATTTCTAAATAATCTGAAAATTTACTCATCGGGTGATAACGTAAGGTTAAAATCCGTTCGGCAATATCATCAATTTTAGTTCTCGCATCTGTATATAATTCTTCAAATTTATTATGTAAATCGAAGAAGTTTTCTCCAAGAATATTCCAATGGAAATTTCTAAGTTTCTGATAATATATATGGTAATCGGCAAGCAGTGTATTCAATTCAACAACTACGGGAAGTAGCTTTTCATCTTGCATATTTAAGTAATTCATAATTTTTGGCTTTTTGGTTAAACTTATTTATAAGATACAAAGCATAACCTATACCAGTCAACTTATTAACTGATTTTAACCATATTAGGTTTCTATTAACTTAAATTATGTTAAGAAAAAGCATGAAATCTTAAAGAAATTAACAAAAAAAGCAGATGTAAATTTCGATATTTGGATAATAAAATAATGATTTTGAACTATAATTTATGGTGTAGTTTCGAATTCGACAGCATTTAAAACTAAACCTGAAGCTGGGGCAACATAATCCATAACTTCTGTGCTTTCTGGTTTTAAACTGTCCTGAATATATTGTAAAGTGATCTCGTTTTTACCTAGTTTTATGAGGGCTCCCATCATTAACCGAATCTGGTTTCTCATAAAACCTTTACCTTTTACACGTAGCATATATGACTGCTCTGGAAAAAAATTGGCAGTAAAGATTGTGTTTTCTACTAATTCGCAGGTATCTATAGTGCGGTTAAAAATACCAGTTTCGGAAGGTTTATAACAATAGGTTTTAAAATTGTGAGTGCCTTCAAACAGCTTGGCTCCCAATTTCATTTTTTCAATATCTAACGGATCTAAAATTGTCGTCATTAACGGCGCACAAAACGGGTGATATTTTTCACCATGAGCGAATACATAAACGTACTCCTTCATTTTTGACGTTTGTATTATATTAAAATTTTTATCGACTTCTGTAATACGGATTGCTCTTAAATCTTGAGGTAAATTATAATTAAACAATTCTAAAAATGCTTGTTCGTCTTCAATTTTATCTTCTAAAAACAACTCAAAAGCACCTTGTTGAGCAGAAACCATAGCATCCGTTCTACCTGAACCCAACGTTTTAAATGGTTTTCCATCCATAATATAACGCATGGTTTTATCAATCATTAAATGAACCGTTTTTAATTTAGGTTGTTTTTGCCAACCGTGAAAACGATACCCTAAATACTGAATTTCGAAAAGATAAAAAAAACGTTTATTCAACTGAATGTATTTTTATATGAAGAGACGCAAGTAACCGATTTTAGTAGACTTCTCAAAAAAATCACTACTTTTAAACTCAATTAAATTTACTAATTATTTTAATTTATGACTGAATCAACTAAACTTCCTATTTGGTATTGGATTGTAACCGGATTCTATTTATTATGGAACGGTTTGGGAGTTCAACAATATTTCATCCAAGCAAATAATACAGAAGCTTTTAGATCTAAATTAACAGAAGCGCAATTGCAAGACATTTTAGAAATGCCTACTTGGGTTATGCGCGCATATGCTGTGGCTGTTATGCTAGGGTTTCTAGCCAGTATCTTATTAATGGCTCGCAGAAAATTCGCTTACCCAATTGCACTTACATCGTTAATCGCTGTAATCGCTCAAATGAGCTATCTATTTTTCGTAGTAAAACCCCAAACTATACTTATGCCGATTTTGGTCTTAATATTTTCGGTATTACTACTATTATTTTCTAAATATTCTAAAACAAAAAACTGGCTTAAATAATATTTAAGGAAATTAACAAAGGAGAATTTAAGACTTTTAAACTCTCCTTTATTATGACTACTATTTTTCTCTTCCTTTCAAAACTCCAACAACATCTTTAATTTCAAAACCTTTAGCTTGAAGTAAAATTAAATAGTGAAATAATAAATCGGCACTTTCATTTAAAAATAAATCGGCGTCATCATCTTTTGCTTCAATAACAACTTCTACTGCTTCTTCTCCTACTTTCTGAGCAATTTTATTAATCCCTTCCGCAAAGAGTGAAGACACATAAGATTCTGTAGGTGCAGAATTTAAACGTCTGTCCTTAATTATATCTTCTAAATGAGAAATAAATCCATAAGATTCATCGTTTGTTTCTCCCCAACAAGTATCTGTTCCTTTATGGCAAGTTGGTCCTTTAGGAAGCACTGAAACTAATAAAGTATCATTATCGCAATCTACTTTTATATCAACCAAATTCAGGACATTTCCACTTTCTTCACCTTTAGTCCATAACCGTTGTTTTGTTCTACTATAAAAAGTAACCAACTTTGTGTCTTTAGTTTTTTCTAAAGCTTCTGCATTCATATACCCAAGCATCAACACTTTTTTTGTAGATGCATCTTGAATGATTGCTGGTATTAATCCGTCGCTATTTTTATTAAAATCTATTATCATTTCTATTATTTTGAAACGTAAAATTTTACAATCTTACGGCTATATTATTATTTTTTAATTCTTCTTTTAATTCCGAAATAGGGATTTCTCCAAAGTGAAAAACACTTGCTGCCAAAGCGGCATCTGCATTTCCTTCTTTAAAAGTATCTACGAAATGTTGAATCGTTCCTGCACCTCCTGAAGCTATAATTGGAATATTCAACATATCAGAAAGTTTAGCCAAAGCTTCATTTGCAAAACCGTTTTTAGTTCCATCGTGATTCATAGATGTAAATAAAATTTCACCTGCACCTAAATCTTCAACTTGCTTTGCCCATTCAAATAAGTCTATTTCTGTTGGAATACTTCCACCTGCCAAATGCACTTTCCATTGTCCATTCACTTCCTTAGCATCAATAGCAACAACAACACATTGGCTTCCAAATTTATCTGCTAATTCCTTAACCAATTCAGGACGTTTAACCGCCGATGAATTAATAGACACTTTATCTGCGCCACATTGTAATAAAGCATCTACATGCTCTATTGAAGAAATACCTCCTCCAACAGTAAAAGGTATATTAACTTGTTCTGCAACGTGTAATACCATGTCTAGAGTTGTTCCTCTTCCTTCTAAAGTTGCCGAAATGTCTAAAAACACCAACTCGTCTGCTCCGTTTAAAGCATATTGTTTAGCCAATTCTACAGGGTCTCCTGCATCAATTAAATCGACAAAATTCACACCTTTTACGGTTCTACCATTTTTAATATCCAAACAAGGGATAATTCGTTTTGTAAGCATATTAATTTATTGAGAGTTTACAACCAGTTTTTCCAAGTCCTTCATACTGATTTTATTTTCGTAAATCGCTTTACCTATAATGACACCTTCGCACCCCAGCTCCATCAATTTTGGTAATTCTTCTTTACAAGAAATACCACCAGAAGCTATTAATTTGATATTTGGATTTTCAGTAATTATCTTTTTATATAAATCGAACGAAGGGCCTTCTAACATACCATCTTTAGAAATATCTGTACAGATTACATACTGAATCCCTTTACTCATATACCCTTTTATAAACGGCGCGACTTCCAAACTACTTTCTTCTAACCAACCACTTATAGCTACTTTTTCATTTTTAGCATCTGCACCCAAAATAATTTTCTGACTACCATACTTATGAATCCAACTCTCGAACATTGAACTGTTTTTAACCGCAATGCTTCCACCCGTAACTTGTTTCGCGCCAGAATTAAATGCGATATATAAATCTTCATTCGTTTTTAGTCCGCCGCCAAAATCAATCTTTAATTTCGTTTTAGAAGCAATTTGTTCTAAAACTTTATAATTTATTATCGTACTTGCTTTAGCACCATCTAAATCTACAAGGTGTAAATATTCAACACCGGCATCTTCAAAACCCTTAGCAACTTCTAACGGATTTTCGTTATACACTTTTTTGGTATCGTAATCACCTTTAGTTAAACGGACACATTTTCCATCTATAATATCTATGGCTGGTATAATTCTCATTTGTTACGTATTGGTAAATTTATGATTCTAGATTTAAAAAATTTTCAAGTAATTTAGCTCCTGCAATACTACTTTTTTCTGGGTGAAATTGTACACCATAAAAATTATTATGTCGTACCGCCGTAGCATACTCACCATTATAATTGGTTAAAGCAATTGCTTCTTTGCAATTTTCGGCATAATAGCTATGTACTAAATACATATATGAGTTTTCCGGAATGTCTTTAAACAAATAAGACTTTAAATCTGTAATTGTATTCCATCCCATTTGTGGTACTTTTACCGTATTTGGAAATCGTTTTACATCGACTTGAAAAATCCCCAATCCTTTAGTATTCCCTTCTTCAGTTGTTTTACATAACAATTGCATACCTAAACAAATCCCTAAAACAGGCTGAGTTAAGGTAGGAATTAATTTATCTAATTTAGTGCTTTTTAGCATTTTTAAAGCTGAACTTGCTTCTCCAACACCAGGAAAAATAACGCGATCTGCATTTCTAATCGTTTCTGGATCATTGGATAACAAAGCATCTACTCCTAAACGTTTAAACGCAAATTGAATACTTTTTATATTACCTGCACCGTAATCTATTATTACAACTGAAGGTACCCCATCTAACTTCCCCGAAAGGGAAGAACTCTCACTCGTATGTTTTAATTTTTCTGAATTCATATAATTTAAATTACAACCTTATTTTTACCAAAATAAAGTTATTTCCCAGCCAATACACTTAAGAGTGTCTCTTCCCTTCGGGAAGAATAAGATGGGCTTTTTTTTTACAGCATTCCTTTAGTTGATGGTAAAATCATTTTTTCTACATCACGTTTTACAGCCATTTTAATCGCTTTTGCAAACGCTTTAAATATTGCTTCAATTTTATGATGCTCGTTAGTCCCTTCGGCCTTAATGTTTAAATTACATTTAGCACCGTCGGTAAACGATTTAAAGAAATGATAAAACATTTCTGTTGGCATTTTTCCTACCATTTCACGTTTAAAATCTGCATCCCAAACCAACCAGTTTCTTCCCCCAAAATCAATTCCTACAGAAGCTAAACAATCGTCCATTGGCAAGTAAAAACCATAACGTTCTATACCTAATTTATTTCCCAATACGGTATTGAATAATTCACCTAAAGCAATCGCAGTATCTTCAATAGTATGGTGTTCATCCACTTCTAAATCGCCTGTAACTTTTAAATTTAAATCTAACTGCCCGTGACGAGCAATTTGGTCTAACATATGGTCGAAAAATGCAATTCCTGTATCTATATTACTTTTACCTGTTCCGTCTAAATTTAAATCTATCTTAATTTTAGTTTCGTTAGTATTTCGCTCTATACTTCCTGTACGATCTTCAACCTTTAGATGTTTATAAATAACTTCCCAGTCATTCGTCTCCAAAGTAATAAAAGCATTTAAAGCTTCATGTTTTACCGTAATTTCATCTGTACCAAGATTTGTATTATCGTTTATGAAAATACCTTTAGACCCTAAATTTTTAGCTAATTCAATATCCGTTAAACGGTCGCCAATTACATAAGAATTTTCTAAATCGTAAGTTTCAGAAAAGTATTGTGTTAATAAACCTGTATTTGGTTTACGTGTTGGCGCATTGTCTTTTGCAAAGGTTCTATCAATAAATTGTTCTTTAAATTCTACCCCTTCATTTTTAAAGGCTTCAAGAATAAAATTATGAACTGGCCAAAATGTATTTTCAGGATATACATCTGTTCCTAAACCATCTTGATTTGTAATCATTACAATTTCAAAATCTAATTCTTTAGCAATTTTACTTAAATATTGAAAGACTTTAGGATAAAATTCTAGCTTCTCGAAACCATCAATTTGTTCGTCGGCAGGCTCTCTAATAATCGTTCCATCACGATCTATAAATAATACTTTTTGTCTCATTTTAACTTGGTAAGTGCGGTTATTAGCGTTTTATTTTCTGAAGGTGTTCCCACAGTTAAGCGTAAACAATTTTCGCATAACGGTTGGGTTGTGCGGTTACGAATCACTACGCCTTCTTTAATTAATTGATTATAGCGCTTGGTTGCGTCGTCTACTTTTACGAGTACGAAATTAGTATCTGACGGATATATTTTTTTGATGTAAGCAACAGATTTTAATTCTGATATTAATTTACTTCGTTCTATTAAAATCGAATCGATTTCGTCGCTTATAACATCTGGTTGTTTTAATAATTCTACCGCTTTGTTCTGTGTTAACACATTAATATTATACGGTGGTTTTATAGTGTTTAAAACTGAAATTATTTCTTCTGAAGCATAGCAAATTCCTAATCTTAATCCTGCCATACCATAGGCTTTAGACAGAGTTTGAGTGATTACTAAATTAGGAAATTCTTCCAGACGGTCTAACCAACTGTCTTGAGTAGAAAAATCAATATAGGCTTCGTCTATAACTACAATGCCTTCAAATTTCTTCAATAAAGTTTCAACTTCATAATCTTTAAAGCTATTTCCTGAAGGGTTATTTGGCGAACATAAAAAGAGGATTTTACTGTGGGCGTCAGCTTCATCTAAAATCTGATCACCTTCTGGCTGAAAGTCTTTAGATAATAAAATCTTTTTAGTTTCAACAGCATTTAAATTTGCTAGCACTTCATACATACCGTATGTTGGCGGTAAAATAATAATATTGTCTTTATTAGGTTCACAAAATGCTCTAATTAATAAATCAAGAACTTCATCACTCCCATTTCCTAATAAAATATTAGATTTTGAAACATTTTTAATTTCAGATAAAATATCCTTCACTTCATTTTGATGCGGATCTGGATACCTATTTACACCATTATTAAACGGATTCTCGTTCGCATCTAAAAACACCATATTACTGGTTTCTTCTTGAAACTCGTCTCTTGCAGACGAATAGGCTTTTAATGCTTTTATCGAAGGTCTTAAAAGATCTTGTACAGTTGCCATTACTTTTTATTTAAAGTGTTTAATCGTAAAGTCACAGCATTTTTGTGAGCTTCTAAACCTTCGGCCGCAGCCATTTTTTCTATAATAGGACCTAAATCTAATAAGCCTTTTTCTGAAATTTTTTGAAACGTAATACTCTTTAAAAAGCTATCTAAGTTTACACCAGAATACGCGCGGCAAAATCCATTTGTTGGTAAAGTATGGTTGGTTCCTGAAGCATAATCTCCAGCACTTTCTGGAGTATAATTACCGATAAAGACAGAACCTGCATTACGAATACCATTAACAAAAAGGTCTTCGTTTTTAGAACAAATAATAAAATGCTCTGGAGCATATTCATTAATTAATTCTAAAGCAATTTCATCACTTTCAACATAAATTAATTTTGAGTTTGCAATTGCTTTTTTAGCTATGGTTTGTCTTGGTAAAGCTTCAATTTGAATATCTATTGCTTTTAAAACATCATTAATCATTGATTTTGAAGTCGATACCAAAATCACTTGACTATCAGCTCCATGTTCAGCCTGACTTAATAAATCTGAAGCTACAAATTCTGCATTGGCAGAATCGTCTGCGACAACCAATAATTCACTTGGTCCAGCAGGCATATCTATAGCCACACCATGTTTTGTAGCCAATTGTTTTGCAACGGTAACAAATTGATTTCCTGGTCCAAATATTTTATAAACTTGAGGAATATTTTCAGTACCAAAAGTTAATCCGGCAATAGCTTGAATCCCTCCTACTTTTATAATTTTTGAAACTCCACATAAATCTGCAGCAAATAATATTTCGTTTGCTATCTTTCCTATAGCATTCGGTGGTGAACACAACACTATTTCTTTACAGCCTGCGATTTTTGCAGGAATAGTTAACATTAAAACTGTAGAAAATAAAGGTGCTGTTCCTCCTGGAATATATAATCCAATTTTTTCAATCGCTCGTTTTTCCTGCCAACAATTTACACCAGGCATGGTTTCAACTTCAACCTTAGTTGTTTGTTGTGCAGCGTGAAAACGTTCAATATTTTGGTATGCGGTAGTTATTGCTACTTTTAATTCTTCTGAAACTTGAGTTTTAGCAAATTCAATTTCATCTGAACTCACTAAATTATCGTCTAATGTAACCCCATCAAAAAGCGAAGTGTATTTCGAAATTGCAGTATCACCGTTACGTTTTACATCATCAAAAATCTGAGTTACCGTTTCTTCAATATCATTAACAGTTTGTGTAGGACGTTGTAATATCTGCGACCAATCTGCTTTATTGGGGTTTTCAATAATTTTCATTGTCTATATCTTTAATTATAAAACCATATTATCGATAGGGCAAACAAGAATACCTTCTGCTCCATGAAATTTAAGCTCGTCTATAATTTCCCAAAATTTATTTTTATCAATTACGGTATGAACAGAGCTCCATCCTTCTTGCGCTAAAGGTAAGACTGTTGGACTTTTCATACCTGGTAAAATGGCAATAATTTCATCTAATTTATCATTTGGTGCGTTTAATAGCACATATTTAGAACGACGCCCTTTTAAAACCGATTCTATTCTGAATTTAATGATATTTAAAACCTCTAAATTAGCGTCAGAAATTAAAGGTGAAGCGGCTAAAACAGCTTCCGACTTTAATAAAACTTCTACTTCTTTTAGTCCGTTTTTAAACAATGTGCTTCCGCTAGAAACAATATCTACTATAGCATCTGCCAATCCAATATTTGGAGCAATTTCTACAGATCCGTTAATAATGTGCAGCTGTGCATTTACATTATTTTTATCTAAAAATTGTTGTACTGTATTTGGATATGAAGTCGCGATACGCTTACCTTCTAAATCTTGCATGCTGTTGTATTTTGCCGATTTTGGCACAGCGATAGATACTTTACAAGATGAAAAACCTAATTTTTGAATAACTTGAATCTCTCCTCCTTTTTCAATTAAAACATTCTCGCCAATAATAGCGGCATCTACAACGCCATCTTTTAAATACTGTGGTATGTCTCCGTTACGCAAATAAAACACTTCTAATGGGAAGTTTTTAGCCGAAGCTTTTAATTGATCTCTTCCGTTGTCAATAGAAATCCCTATGTCTTTAAGGATTTGCATAGATTCGTCGTAAAGTCGACCTGATTTTTGAACTGCAATTTTTAATTTACTCATTTTGTTGATTAATATGGTTTGAGCAAGATCGTGTGGAGAAAAATAAAAACCCCATCTGATTAACTCAAACGGGGTTTAAAAATATATTATTTTGAATTTATTCAATACACTTTCAGCTCGCTTAAGGACAAGTATGAAAATGATGATGATGTAATTGAATAAAGTTCATATTATTATTTCGTTATACACAAATATTCAAAAAAATTAAACACTTATGCAAGTTTTAAACTAAAAAATATTAATTAATTATTGATTTCCTAGAATAATAGGCATCCCACTCTTTCCTGAACCAATAACAATGACTTTAGAATTTGGAGATTCCGACAATTTAACCGTAGCTTCAATTCCTTTATCTTGTAAAATTTTATCATTTAAAGACTCACTTAAAATTCTATTCGCATCAGCCTTTCCTTGTGCTTCAATAATTTGTTTTTGAGCTTCTTTTTGAGCTGTAACTAATCTAAATTCATATTCTAAAGATTCTTGCTCTTGCTTCAATTTACGCTCAATAGCGTCTTTAATTGTAGAAGGTAATGTTACATCTCTAACTAAAATCTGATTTAATTGAATGTATTGATCATCTACAATATTTTTAGTCTCGTCAAAAATTTCTTGCTGAATCGCGTCACGTTTACTAGAATATAATTGCTCTGGTGTGTAACGTCCAACAACACTTCTTGCAGCCGAACGAATGGCAGGAAGTAAAATACGTTCTATATACATTTCACTCTTTTCTTGATGAAGTTTCCCTAAGTTCTCAAATTGAGGCTGAAACCATGCAGAAGCCTCCAATTTAATATCTAGTCCGTTAGAAGAAAGTACATTCATTTTCTCGTAAATCTCTTGTTGTCTTACTTCGTAAACAAAAACTTTATTCCAAGGCGCTACAATATGAAATCCTTCTCCTAAAGCTGGCTCATCTGTTACAACTCCATCGTCAAAGGTTTTATAAAGCACACCTGCTTCCCCTGAGTCAATGGTTATAGCCGATTTAGAAATTAAAATAACTACTGCTATGATAGCAATAACAAAAGGCAATGCAATTTTAGGTAATTTATCCATTATTTATTTATTAAGTTAATCCATTATATTTTCTTAAAAACCACTCTAAAGATAAGCAGAAAACTATGATTCCTAGCACATATGTCCAGTCAATTAGGGCTTGTGTTGTCTTTATACTTTTTTGAATAGTCGCATATTTAGTACTCGCTATTAATTCATTAAAAACAATCTCATAATCCGCTATAAAACAAGATGTTCCATTTGTTTTTAAAGCTAACTGCTTTAACTTTGGAACATCTGCATTTAAAAATTGTTGCTCTACATTATACTCCAAAATAGTAAAGGTTCCTGATTTAGAAATGTTTTCATTACTCGCCCTAACCGTAAACTCATATTCTGAGGCTGGCAGATGACTTAAATCGACTTGATAGTTGTTTTTTTTAAGCACAAAAGGTAATTCTGAAACATCTCCTGTTTCTTTATTTTTTAATTTAATTTGAAGTGTTTCTCCGCTATCGAACTCATAATTCTTATTAAAAAACTGCGCTTTAATAACCACATCATTAACGCCTTCGTAAAAAGATTCAAAATCTAAAAGTAAACGCGTTTTACGTTGCGTAGATGCTAAATACTGCACTAATTTTCCAATAAAATTATCGAATGCATTAAATGACTTTTCGTTTAAAAAACTTTGAGCGCGCCATTGCCAAATGTTTTCTCCTAAGAGCAAAGCTTCTCTCCTACCATCGATTTCAAAAGTGGCCAATAAAGGTTGTTCTGTAATTAAGTTTCCTAACTTTTTATATAGTAAGGTTTCGTAAGATGCAAAAAATGAAATCTCACCAAATGTAGATTTTAAAGATGGGAACGATTCAAAATTTAAATCGTCTACAATAAATGTAGAATAATTGGCATTAAATACCCCTTGAAACATTTCTGTTTGAGCTGTAATATCGTGTTCGTAAATTGTAGTTTGATTGTTTAGAAAGAACCAATCCGTTTGTTCACCTGAAATGATCCATGCATTTCGATTTTCGGCCTTAATGGCATCAAAAACAAACTTAAACTGATTATTAGGCTGATATAATATAACCAAATGAAAATCATTTAGTTGACTTTTAATTTCATTTGGTTTTAAAATTGAAACCGAACGTTGCTCGTTACTTTCAATACTCTTTTTAAGCATCCCTAAATCGGGGTGGAAAAAACTTGAAACAATGGCAATATTCATCTTTTCATCAATCACTTCAACAGCAAAATTCTTTGTGTTATTTACCGTGTTTTTTTCAGTTTCTAAGGGTGTTAAATGTGCCTTATAAGCAGATAATCCGACATAATTTGCAGGTAAAGTAAATTGTAAAACTTCTGAATTTTGAGTTTTATTAAATGTTATGTTTTTTGAATATACGGTTTGCTTTCCTGTCGTAACCGTGAACGTGGAGTTTACCGTTTCTTTTCCGTTGTATACCAGAACAGTTTCTACCGGAAACTTATTTTTTAAATAGGCATATTTATTTACGTTTAATTGCCTAATACTTAAATCGACATAAGCAGTGGTATCTCCTAAAATTATAGGGTAAACCGGTTGATTATAATTAGAAAACTCGTAATCATTACCAAAAGTTTGGTTTCCGTCGGTAATTAAAATGGTTGGAGCAACTTCGTCTTTGTAAATATCCTGAAGGTTCTCTAAAGCTGAAGAAATATCAGTTTGTTTTTCAGAAAATGTGAGTGAATCTGAGGCGTTTAATGATTTACCAAAACTGTAATATTCAATAGTAAACTTATCATTTAATTCTGAATTAGAACGTATAGACTCAACCACTTGTTTTGCGTTAGTATCTTGCTCTAATTGTGCTACGGAATTAGAATTATCTACCGCAACCAATAGCTTTGGTTTTTCTGATGTTAATTTAAGTTGTTCGAACTTAGGATTGATTAACAACAGCAATACCGAAAAAATAGTAGTAAACCGTAAAAAAGCGAAAAGCATGTACAATTTCGACATGCTTTTCACTTTAAATTTATACTGAAATAAAGCCAATAGAAGTGCTACAATTCCAGCGAGAATAATATATAATAGGGTTTCTGTGAGCATATATTATGTTAACATTCCTCCATCTACATTTAACGTTTGCCCTGTAACATACGCACTCATGTCACTTGCTAAAAACACACAAACATTTGCAACATCTTCTGGAGTCCCTCCTCTTTTTAAAGGAATACCAGTTCTCCAACCTTTCACAGTTTCTTCGTCTAACTTAGCTGTCATTTCAGTTTCAATAAAACCTGGTGCAACAACGTTACTTCTAATATTTCTTGATCCTAATTCTAAAGCTACAGATTTGGAGAATCCGATAATTCCAGCTTTAGACGCTGCATAGTTAGTCTGACCTGCATTTCCTTTAACACCAACAACAGAACTCATATTAATAATCGAACCTTTACGTTGTTTAAGCATAGTACGCTGCACCGCTTTCGTCATATTAAAAACAGACTTTAAGTTAACCTCTATAACTTGGTCAAAATCTTCCTCACTAATACGCATTAACAAGTTATCTTTTGTAATTCCTGCGTTATTTACTAGTATGTCTATACTTCCAAATTCTTTTACTACATTTTCAGCCAACTCTTGAGCTTCAGCAAAATTGGCAGCATTACTTTGGTAACCTTTAGCTTTTATTCCTAAGCCATTTAATTCTGCTTCTAAAGCATTTGCAGCTTCTACAGAAGAACTATAAGTAAATGCTACGTTTGCACCATGTTGTGCAAAAACCTGAGCAATTCCCTTACCAATTCCACGGCTTGCACCTGTAATAATTGCTGTTTTTCCTTGTAATAATTTCATGTGTAGTTAAATATAATTTTGAATTTCAAATATACTAATTCAAATTCTGACAGTATAAAAAAACCTCACAAATATTTGTGAGGTTTTAGTGTTTTAAAGGTTATTTATACGAATTACATCTTTACATCTGCTGTTGTATCATAATTAAATAAATAATCGATATCCATTTCATTAATCTCACCTAATTTACTGAGTGCTTTAAAATCGATATCTTTTTTATTTCCAATAACCATGATGTTGTAATTTTCTCCTTTTATATTTTCATTAAAGAAATCACGCAAATCATTAATTGTCATGTTTTGAATGGTATTATACATAGCTTCACGATTATCGTTATCTATTCCTAATTTTTTCAAGCTTTCGTAACTCCAGAAAATATTAGCTTTGGTAATACGTTGTGCTGCAATTTTCTTTAAAGCAGCATCTTTAGCCGCTTCAAATTGCTGTTCTGCTTCAGGCATATCACTCATTAAGGACATCATCGCATCAACAGCCTGCTCCATTTTATTTGCCTGAGTACCAATGTAAGCCGTCACGTAATTAGATTCTTCTTTTCTATTTGCTGTATCGTATTTTGAAAATGCTGAATACGCTAAAGACTTAGATTCTCTGATTTCTTGGAATACAATTGAAGATAATCCGCTACCAAAATAAGCGTTAAATAATCCTGCAGCTGCCAGATTATCGGCATTAAAAGCATCTCCTTTAGCTAAGAAAACCATTTCTGATTGCACCATATCGTAATTCACAAAATACACATGTCCGCCTGTGTCTTTTTCTACATAACTTGTTGCTTCTGGATAGTCTTTAAGTGGAGAAATTAATTTATGGTCTTTATTTAACGCCGCAACAGCAGCATCTACATCTTTACCATAATAGAAAATACGTTGCTTATAATCTTTTATACCTTTAACGATATCTACCAATTCTTGAGGATCTTGCCCTTTTAAATCTGAAGCTTTAATGATGTTTCTTAAACGAGAATTCTCACCATATTGACCATAGTTAACTAAACCATTCCATAAAATATTACCCTTTTGGGTTTTACCGTCTTGTCTTCCTTTTAAAATTTTATCTACATAACTAGCATATGCATCTGGATCGGATTTCGCATTAGTCAACAAATTTTCAAGTAATTCTAATCCCTTTGGTAGGTTTTCTTTTAATCCGCTTAACCCAATATAAGAAACATCGTTACCTGAACTTACATAATAGTTCACTCCTAATTTATAAAACTCTTTTTTAATATCTTCAGCCGACATTGTATCTGTACCTATATACTCTAAATATCCAACGGCTAAACTCAATTTTTTATCGTTATCCGTTCCCATATCAAAAATGATATTCAGATTGAATAAATCGTTAGTTTCATTTTCTATATACGATACTTTTACACCATTGTCTAGTGCTGTTTCTTTTATAGCCGATTTATAATCTACATATTTTGGTTGCAGTTCTTCCGATTCTAGTGCTTCAAAGGCTGTTAAATATTGAGAACTCTTATCTCTATTTAAATTAACAGGTGTAATACCTGGATTTTGAACTTTAACTATTGTGTTATCTTCACCTTTTCTTTTATAAACTACAACATAGTTATCTTTGTAAAAACGATTCGCGAAAGCCACTAAATCGTCCTTAGAAATAGCTTTTAACTCATCTAAAAACGCAACTTTATCTTCCCATTTTTCATGGTGAATAAAGGCATTGTAATATGCTGAAGCTAATCCTGTACTATTCTCGTATTGTTTAGTCTGACTCAGTTTTAAATCGTTTACTACGGCTTCAATCAACCAATCGTCAAACTCACCTTGTTTAAGTTTATTAATCTGAGAGAAAATTAAATCTTTTACTTCATCTAAAGATTGACCTTGTTTTGGGCTTCCTGAGAACTGTTGTAAACCATAATCGTTTAAAAACATGGTAGAACTTCCTGCTCTTTGCACTAATTGTTTCTGATTTAAATTTAAATCTATCAATCCTGCTTCACCATTTGCAAGAATCATATCTGCTAATGTTACATATTTTTCATCTTCAGAATTAATTCCATTACTTCTATAAGCAATGCTAATATTTTCTGAAGTAGGACCAAATACCTCTTTAACTATAGGCGCAGTAATTGGCTCTTCTGTAGAAAGCGTTGGGTGTACAACTTCCTTCTTAACTAATTTACCAAAAGTTTCGTTTACTTCTTTTATTGTTTTATCAAAGTCGATATCTCCAACCAATACCATTGCCATATTATTTGGTACATAATATTTATCGAAATAATTATTAATATCTACTAACGATGGATTTTTTAAGTGTTCAGATATTCCAATAGTATGTTGTTGTCCATAAGGATGTGTAGGAAATAATCCGTCTAACATTGCAGAATACACTTTTCTACCATCGTTATCCTGACTTCTGTTGAATTCTTCAAAAACAGCTTCTAATTCCGTGTGAAATAATCTTAACACTAATTTACTAAAACGGTCACTTTCTAATGTTAACCATTTTTTTAGCTCGTTAGCTGGAATTTTATTTTTATAAACAGTTTCTTCAAACCATGTATGTGCATTTGTCCCTGTTGCCCCCATTCCGCTAACCATTTTGTCGTATTCGTTAGCCACAGCATAGTTTGAAGCTTCTAAAGATACTTCATCTATTTTTTTATAAATTTCAAGTTTTTTTGCTTCATCGGTTTCTGCACGATGTGCTTCATACAAATCTGAAATTTGCTGAATGTACACTTGCTCCTTTTCCCAATCTGAAGTTCCGATCTTATCGGTTCCTTTAAATAACATATGCTCTAAATAATGAGCTAATCCTGTTGAATTACTTGGATCGTAATTTGAGCCGGCTCTAACGGCAATGTAAGTTTGAATTGTTGGTTCGTCTGTATTTTGACTTAAATACACTTGTAAACCATTTTCTAGAGTATATAAACGCAATCCGGTTGGATCGTTATTTACAACTTCATAAGAAAAGCCATTAGCATCTTTTTTCACTTCTGATATTTCCGTTTTGTTAATGTCTACACGTTGTTTACAAGCACTATTAAAAGTCGCTAAAAAGCAAAGCATAAGAATGAGTTTGATTTGTTTCATATAAATGTGTTAAGAATTAAAAAATCCGCTAACAAATTACTGTTAACGGATTAAAGAATAATATTTTTATATTTATTTTAACAGTGCAACACTGCTAAACTTCTACATTAATTATGCTAATTTACTTAAAACTTCTGCAACTTTTTTACCAATTTCTGCAGGAGAATTTACAACGTGAATTCCACATTCTGACATAATTGCTTTTTTAGCTTGAGCAGTATCATCGCTACCACCAACAATTGCACCAGCGTGACCCATTGTACGACCTGCAGGAGCAGTTTCTCCAGCGATAAAACCAATAACTGGTTTTTTACTTCCGCTAGCTTTGTACCAATGTGCAGCATCAGCTTCTAACTGACCACCAATTTCACCAATCATAACTACAGCTTCAGTTTCTGGATCGTTGATTAATAATTCAACAGCTTCTTTAGTTGTAGTTCCAATAATTGGATCTCCACCAATACCAATAGCTGTAGTAATACCTAAACCTTGTTTTACAACTTGGTCTGCAGCTTCGTAAGTTAAAGTACCTGATTTAGAGACGATACCAACAGTTCCTTTTTTGAATACAAAACCTGGCATAATACCAACTTTAGCTTCACCTGGTGTAATTACACCTGGACAATTAGGACCAATTAAACGACAGTCTTTACCTTTAATATAGTCTGCAGCAGTAATCATATCTGCAACTGGAATACCTTCAGTAATTGTAATAATTACTTTAATACCAGCATCGGCAGCTTCCATAATAGCATCTGCAGCAAAAGCTGGCGGTACAAAAATAATGGTAGTATCTGCACCAACTTGGTCTACAGCATCTTTTACAGTATTAAAAACTGGTCTATCTAAATGTGTTTGGCCACCTTTACCAGGAGTTACTCCTCCTACTACATTTGTACCATATTCAATCATTTGTTCGGCGTGAAAAGTACCCTCACTACCTGTAAATCCTTGAACTATTATTTTTGAATTTTTGTTTACTAAAACGCTCATCTAAGTTGTATTTATTTTTTTAAAGCTTCACAAATGTAAAGTTTTAACAAGTATTTATAAAGATTTTTTTTGACTTTTATTTAAAAACATTCTGTTTCCAGACGCTATTTGTAATTAGGAATTTTCTTTTAATTTTTCAATTATTTTAGGAAGTTGTCTTAACATTGCAAATTCCTTTAATTTATTCCTAGATTCTTCAATAGGTGTACCGAAATACGATTTTCCTCCAGAGACCGATTTTGTTACTCCGGTTTGCCCCATAATAACAGCTTTTGTTCCTATGGTGATTCCACTAGCTGTTCCTACTTGACCCCACATTGTAACTTCATCTTCAATAACCACACAGCCAGCAATTCCTACTTGCGAAGCAATAAGACACTTCTTACCAATTACGGTATCATGTCCAACTTGAATTTGATTATCTAGTTTAGAACCTTCACCAATAATTGTATCGCCAGTAACTCCTTTGTCTATTGTGCACAATGCACCTATATGTACATTATCTTTTATCACTACACGACCGCCAGATTTTAATTGATCGAAACCTTCTGGTCTATTTTTATAATAAAATGCTGAAGCTCCTAAAATAGTTCCTGCTTGAATAATTACATTATCTCCAATTACAGTATCATCGTAAATGCTAACATTAGAGTGAATAATACAATTTTTTCCAATAGTTACATTATGACCAACAAAACAGTTAGGTTGAAGAATAGTATTCTCGCCTATTATAGCTGAAGTTGATATGCTTTGATTTGCACTTTGAAACGGTTTGAAATGTTGTGTTAATTTATTAAAATCCCGAAAAGGATCGTCTGAAATTAACAACGCCTTACCTTCTGGACATTCAACTTCTTTGTTAATTAATACAATACTTGCTGCCGATTTTAAAGCTTTATCATAATATTTAGGATGGTCTACAAAAACAATATCTCCCGTTTCTACCACATGTATTTCGTTCATGCCTAACACAGGAAATTCGTCTTGTCCAACAAATTCACAATCTATAATAGTTGCTATTTGTTTTAATGTATATGGTTTAGGGAATTTCAAAACACCTACTCTTTTACACGTTCTTTGTACGTTCCTTTGTCTGTTTCTACTTTAATTTTATCGCCTTCATTAATAAATAAAGGTACATTAATTATAGCTCCAGTCTCTACAGTTGCAGGTTTTGTTGCATTAGTAGCAGTGTTTCCTTTAATACCCGGTTCTGTAGCAGTAATTTCTAAAATAACACTTGCAGGCATATCTACTGAAAGTGGCATACCATCTTCAGAGTTAATTAAAATTGTAACCACTTCTCCTTCTTTTAATAAATCTGGACTATCTAAAGCATTCACGTTTAGCATGATTTGTGTATAGTCTTCAACATTCATAAAGTGATATAAATCACCTTCTGGGTATAAATATTGAAATTTATGAGTTTCTACACGAACATCTTCTAACTTATGTCCGGCAGAGAATGTGTTATCTATGACTTTTCCAGTTGTTACACTTTTTAATTTTGTTCTAACAAATGCTGGACCTTTACCTGGTTTAACGTGTAAAAATTCAATTACTTTAAAAATATCATGATTATATCTTATGCATAATCCGTTTCTAATATCTGATGTTGATGCCATTCTATTTTTTTAGTTTGATTTAAAATATCCTTTCATAATTCCGCGTTGTGAATCTCTTATAAATTGAAGAATTTCATCGCGTTCTGGAGTAGCTTCCCACTCTGCTTCTATAATTTCTACCGCTTGGGTATTATTATAATTTTTTTGATATAATACGCGATAAATATCCTGTACTTCTCTTATTTTTTCTGTGGTAAAACCTCTTCGTCTTAATCCAACAGAATTAATCCCTACATATGATAATGGTTCGCGAGCTGCTTTTACAAACGGCGGAACATCTTTTCTTACTAATGATCCTCCAGTTACAAACGCATGATTCCCTATAGAACAAAACTGATGAACAGCTGTCATTCCTGCTAATACTACGTAATCTCCAACTGTAATATGTCCAGCTAAAGTACTATTATTAGAAAAGATACAATTTCTACCAACTATACAATCGTGAGCAATATGGCAATACGCCATAATTAAACAATTATCACCAATTACGGTTTTCATTCTATCGGTTGTACCCCTATTTATAGTAACACATTCTCTAATGGTAACATTATTACCAATTATAGTTAATGTATCTTCATCATTATATTTAAGATCTTGAGGCACTCCGGAAATAACAGATCCTGGAAAGATATTACAATTTTTTCCAATGCGAGCACCTTCCATAATAGTAACATTACTTCCTATCCAAGTCCCTTCTCCTATCACCACATTATTATGTATCGTTGTAAACGGATCTATAACTACATTCTTTGCAATTTTTGCACCAGGATGCACGTAAGCTAATGGTTGATTCATGTGATAATTTTTATTTTACTTTTGAAATTTGAGCCATTAATTCTGCTTCTGCGCATAATTTTCCATTAGCATAAGCATAACCTTGCATATGGCATATTCCTCTTCGAATTGGAGTAATTAAATCACATTTAAAAATTAAAGTATCTCCAGGAACTACCTTTTGTTTAAATTTTACTTTATCAATTTTCATAAAAAACGTAAGGTAATTTTCTGGATCCGGAACAGTGCTTAAAACCATAATACCACCTGTTTGCGCCATTGCTTCAACAATTAAAACACCTGGCATTACTGGAGCTCCAGGAAAGTGACCTGCGAAAAACGGTTCGTTCATAGTTACGTTTTTCATACCGATAACACCCGTAGCCGAAAGTTCGAAAATTTTATCAATTAGCAAGAATGGTTGTCTGTGTGGCAACATATCCATAATCTGATTAACATCCATTAAAGGCTCTTGTGACAAATCTACGTAAGGCACATTATTACGTCTTTCATTTTTAATAATTTTAGACATTTTTTTAGCAAACTGTGTGTTTACAAAATGTCCAGGCTTATTTGCAATAACTTTACCTCTTATACGTGTTCCTATTAAAGCTAAGTCTCCAATTACATCAAGTAATTTATGTCTTGCAGCTTCATTTGGATAATGTAATGTTAAGTTATCTAAAATTCCATTTGGCTTTACAGAAATAGAATCTTTTTTAAAGGCTTCTTTTAATTTCTCCATAGTTGCCGGAGATAATTCCTTATCTACATAAACAATGGCATTATTTAAATCTCCTCCTTTAATTAATCCGTGCTCTAAAAGCATTTCAATTTCATGTAAGAAACTGAATGTTCTAGCATCTGCAATCGTTTTTTTAAAGTCTGAAACCTGATTTAAAGTTGCATTTTGAGTACCTAATACTTTAGTGCCAAAATCGACCATAGTAGTAATTTGATATTCTTTAGCAGGCATTAAAAGAATTTCGCTTCCGGTTTCTTCATTTATAAAAGAAATAACTTCGGTTACTACATACTCTTCTCTAAACGCTTCTTGCTCTATAATTTCAGCACTTTCTAAAGCTTCAACAAAAAACTTTGAAGATCCATCCAAAATAGGTGGCTCTGCTGCACTTAACTCAATTAAAACATTGTCTAAATCTAAACCAACTAAGGCTGCTAATACATGCTCGCAGGTTTGAATAATGACCCCATTTTTCTCTAAACAGGTACCACGTTCGGTGTTGGTTACATAAATTGCATCAGCTTCAATAACTGGTGCACCTTCTAAATCCATACGTTTAAATGCAAAACCGAAATTTTTTGGTGCTGACTTAAAAGTTAGTGATACATTATTACCTGTATGTAATCCAACTCCATTTAAAGACACACTGTTTTTAATGGTTTTTTGTTTGGTTTCTGTCTTAACTATTGCCATTATTTTTTTTCTATTTCGTTTATTTTTTTAACTAATTTTGGTAAATTTTTAAAATGCACATAAGATTTACTCCATTCGGAATAAGAAAATGCTGGAGAACCTTGTAATATTTCATTATCCTTTATATTTCTTCCAATACCAGACTGCGCTTGTATTTTAACATTGTTTCCAATAATTAAATGTCCTGCAAAACCAACTTGTCCACCAATTTGACAGTTCTCGCCAATTTTAGTTGATCCCGCTACACCTGTTTGCGCTGCAATTACTGTATTCTTACCGATTTCGACATTATGTGCAATTTGAATTTGATTATCTAACTTCACACCTTTTCGAATAATGGTAGATCCTAATGTTGCTCTATCAATAGACGTTCCTGCTCCCACATCGACATAATCTTCTAAAATTACATTTCCAATTTGTGGCACCTTCTCATATTCTCCTGCTTCATTTGGAGCAAAACCAAATCCATCGGCGCCAATTATGCATCCTGAATTAATTACACAATTGCGTCCTATAATACAATCGGAATAAATTTTAGCACCTGGATAAAGGATTGTATTTTCTCCGATACTAACATTATCACCTACATATGCGTTTGGATAAATTTTAACATTATCTCCTAAATTTACATTTTCTCCAATATATGAAAATGCGCCAACATAAATGTTATTTCCTTGAATTGATGAATCTCCAATAAATGAAGGTTGTTCAATACCCACCTTATTCGACTTTGCAGAATTATAATATTCTAATAATTTTGAAAATGCCTTATAGGCATCATTCACCTTTATTAAAGTCGTATTAAGATCCTTTTCTGGAATAAACGTTTTATTTACTATAGTAATAGACGCTTTTGTAGTATATATATAATGTATGTATTTGGGGTTTGCCAAAAATGTTAGTGCACCTTCAACACCCTCTTCTATTTTAGATAAAGTAGAAACTTCTACGTCGGGATTACCAACAACTTCCCCTTCTAAAATTCCTGCTATTTGTTCTGCTGTAAATTTCATCGAAGCAAAAATAGGAAAAATGTCCTAAAGTTTAGCTTTAGGATAACATATATAATATTTAGTGACCGGTTTTGAAAGCGCTTTCAAGTTTAATTGATCTGAAGCTTTCACTATATCTTCAATTTTACCTGATTTATACAAGATTTTAATTTGCTTACCATTTTGCTGATATGCTTGATTTGTAAGTTCGCCTGTAAACACAAAGTAATGAGCTTCTGCTTCACTTATATTATAGGTTGCTATGAGTTCTTTTAAATGTGATTTTAAGTGCTCCTTACCTATTTTTTTCTTCTTCAATTTAATTTTCAATAAATCTCTATTCAAAATCATTTCGCATAAATTACGAAGTACAAAATCGTCGTGGTATTGCCATTCTTTCATCGCAGAAATTATATCATAATCGTCTAATTTAGAAAACGTTTCTAGAGTATGCGTATCAAAATTAGATTCATTTATTTCAGTCTTTAAAAAATAAGATAATGCACGACTAGCTTCAAGATGTACGCTATTATGAGACAATTCTTTCGCACGTTTTAAAACGCGAATTAATAACTGTTCTGCAACAACACTTGTTTTATGAAGGTAAACTTGCCAATACATTAACCGTCTAGCGACAAGAAATTTTTCTACACTATAAATTCCTTTATTTTCAACCACCAACTCATCGTCTACAACACTTAACATCGTAATTAAACGTTCGCTATTTATATTTCCTTCTGCAACTCCGGTATAAAAACTATCTCGCTTTAAATAATCGGCCCGATCCATATCTAATTGTGAAGAAATTAACTGACACATAAAGTTTCTAGGGTATTCACCTTTAAAAACAGAGATGGCTAGAGTTAAACTTCCGTTAAATTCATCGTTTAATTGCTCCATAAAAAGCAACGAAATTTGCTCGTGAGAGATGCCATTTACAATACTATGCTCCATTGCATGTGAAAACGGGCCATGACCAATATCGTGTAAAAGGATTGCTATATTTAAAGCTAACTCTTCCTCGTCAGAGATTTCAACACCCTTAAAACGAAGTACATAAATTGTTTTTTGCATTAAATGCATACACCCTATTGCGTGATGAAATCTGGTATGATGTGCGCCTGGATAAACTAAATAAGACATCCCCATTTGGGTAATTCGTCTTAAACGCTGAAAATATTTATGCTCAATTAAATCGAAAATTAACGAATTTGGTATGGTAATAAATCCGTAAATTGGATCGTTTAATATTTTAAGTTTATTCATCTATATGGTTTAGAAATGCTTAAGATGATCTTCTAAAAATGATTAAAAAATCACAAAAACATATACAAATATAACGATATGAATAACATAAATATACTTTGGGTTGATGATGAAATTGATTTACTAAAACCACACATCCTTTTTCTTGAGAAAAAAAATTATAAAGTCACAAAATGCACTAGTGGTACTGAGGCACTTGAGATATTAGACAGCAATAAATTCGATATTGTTTTTCTAGACGAAAACATGCCGGGATTAACAGGTCTTGAAACTTTAAATGAAATTAAAGAAAAAGACAACACCTTGCCTGTGGTAATGATTACTAAAAGTGAAGAAGAGTATATCATGGAGGAAGCGATTGGTAATAAAATTGCCGATTATTTGATTAAACCTGTCAATCCGCATCAGATTCTTCTTAGTCTAAAAAAGAATTTAGATCATTCGCGATTAATTTCAGAAAAAACAACGTCTAACTATCAACAGGAATTTAGAAAAATTGCTATGGATTTAGCCATGGTAAACAGTTATGAAGAATGGGCCACCTTATACCAAAAATTAGTGTATTGGGAAATTCAATTAGAAAATATTGAGGATGCAGGAATGTTCGAAATTTTGGAGTCCCAAAAATCTGAAGCTAATTCACAATTCGGGAAATTTATTGATAAAAATTATGCCAGTTGGTTCGAGCCAAATACCGATGCTCCAACCATGTCTCATACCCTATTTAAAAACAAGGTTGTTCCAGAATTAAGTAAAGAACAACCCACATTACTAGTCGTTATAGATAATTTAAGGTACGACCAATGGAAGTCTTTCGAACCATTTATAACACCTCATTATAAAAAAGAATACGAAAATACATTTTACAGTATTTTACCAACCGCAACACAGTACGCCAGAAATGCCATTTTCTCTGGACTAATGCCTAGTGATATGGAAAAACTACACCCTGAATATTGGAAAAACGATACCGATGAAGGTGGAAAAAACTTGTACGAAGCAGAATTTCTTCAAGCTCAAATGAAACGTTTGGGTTTACAAAACTTAACATGCGAGTATCATAAAATCACAAATTTAAAAAATGGTAAAAAATTAGTCGACAATTTTAAAAGCATGAAAGACAATGACCTAACAGTTGTTGTTTACAATTTTGTTGATATGCTCTCGCATGCGAAAACTGAAATGGATGTTGTAAAAGAATTAGCTTCAAACGATAAAGCATATCGGTCTTTAACACAAAGCTGGTTTAAAAACTCTCCCCTTTTTGAAATCATTCAGCAAGCACAACATTTAGGATTCAAATTAATTTTAACTACAGATCATGGTACTATAAATGTAAAAAATCCATCTAAAGTTGTTGGCGATCGCGATACGTCTTTAAATTTAAGATACAAAACAGGACGTAGTTTAACTTACGAATCTAAAGATGTTATAGAATTTAGAAATCCAAAAACGGTGCACTTACCTAGTTTAACCATGAGTAGTTCATTTATTTTCGCTAAAAACGATTTGTTTTTTGCTTATCCCAACAACTACAATCACTACGTAAGTTATTTTAGAAACACCTATCAGCATGGTGGTGTTTCACTAGAAGAAATGATTATTCCATTTGTTGTTTTAAACCCTAAATAGATTAATTTATCTAGATTGAATATCATTGTTGACTGAATATATCATTAGTGATTTTAATTTTTATTACTTATAATTGCATCTATATGCTATGTTAAAATGAGAGAATACCATATTAATGATTTAGATGATGTTGCAAAAGAAATCCTTGAAAAAGCAACATTTAAAACCATACTTTTCTATGGAGAAATGGGTGCAGGAAAAACCACTTTAATTAAAGCCTTAGTTAAAGGTTTAGGTTGTAAAGACGATGTGAGTAGCCCAACATTTTCAATTGTTAATGAATATAGTATAGATGATGGTTTAGTATATCATTTCGATTTTTACCGATTAAACGACGAAGAGGAAGCTTATAACTTTGGTATTGAAGATTATTTAGATTCTGGTGCTTGGTTATTTATAGAATGGCCCGAAAAGGTTAAAAATATTCTAGAAAACGAACCGTGTAATCGTTTAAAAATTGATTGTATAGATCCAGAAACCAGAAGATTAACATTTAATAAAAATTAAAAATTAAGTACTTAAGCAGTCTTTATGTATTGATTTATTATCAAAATTTAAAGAAGTACGGTTTTACCGTAACACTCATGTTCCAAAACAGTTGGTTTTAACATAATTTTAACATTTCGATCAAAATTCAATTAGTGCATTCTATATATTTGAATCATTAATTAATTAAATCCCTTAGAATTATGAAAACTAAAAAGTACATTATCGCAATCGCAATTTTTGGAGGCATGTTTTTCACTGCACAAGCAACTAACCTAATTAACTTGAATGATCAACAAACCCCACAAATTGAAAAATGGAAAATTAAAATTCCATCACACGGATAATAGAAGCCTAATTTTAGGGAGTATTATTGCAACATTTATTGCGGCTACTCCCTATTTGTTCTATTTATATGAAAGTGTGCCACCTAATATTACGGTTTGGCACACTTTCTTATTTACTTACGAAAGCACTTTTTACGGTGGATTAGATATTGTTGCTTGGACAATAATGGGGAAATTAATGCCATTATTATTATTGATAATTTGGTTTTTTACGTGTCGTCATTGGTGGTATCATGTTTTACTTGTACCAATTGCAATGTTTTCTTTTCAAATTTTCACAGTGCTTAATGATGATTTACAATATGTAGATAGTAATCAAATTTTTTATTTATTGCCAATTATGGCGTTTATAATTCCATCTATATATTTAATTCGTGCTAGAATTTTTAATAATGTAAATAAAGTAGATCAATCGCTCCAAGATCTTGAAGATGAATTTAAAATTTCTCCTAAAGCAATTAAAGAAAGGCTAAAAGATTATTTTTAAAATTACTTTTAAGCATTTAAAATATTATTTGTAATTTGACTACATATTATAGTGTCAAAAAAATATGTCTAAATCATTTTCACCATTCACACACCAGCAGTTAATTCCACAAGAAGAGACTCTTGAGATTTATAAATACAAAGGCAATTTATTTATAGGTATTCCAAAAGAATCAGCCTATCAAGAAAAACGAGTTTGCCTAACTCCAGATGCTGTTTCTGCTTTAATTAGCAACGGACACCGCGTGTTAATGGAAGCTGGAGCAGGATTAGGAGCAAATTTTACAGACAGAGATTATAGTGAAGCTGGTGCCGAACTTACAAAAGATACGGCAAAAGTATTTTCTTGCCCAATGATTTTAAAGGTAGAACCTCCTACTCTAGAACAAATCGACCTTATTAATCCCCAAACCATTTTAATTTCTGCACTTCAATTAAAAACACAACATAAGAAGTATTTTGAGGCTATGGCTGCCAAGCGAATTACAGCTTTAGCTTTCGAATTTATTCGCGACGACGACGGTCATTATCCTGCTGTACGCTCTTTAAGTGAAATTGCAGGAACAGGTGCCGTTATTATTGCTTCAGAATTATTATCGAATATTAACCAAGGAAATGGTTTGTTATTTGGAAATATATGTGGTGTTCCTCCGGTTGAAGTCGTTATTTTAGGAGCTGGAACAGTCGGAGAATTTGCTGCCAGAAGCGCCATTGGTTTAGGTGCAAATGTAAAAGTATTCGATAATTCAATCTCAAAACTTAGACGTATTCAAACCAATTTAGGCCGACCAATTTACACATCTACAATACAACCTAAAAATTTAACTAAAGCTTTAAAACGCTGCGATGTTGCTATTGGAGCAGTACGTGGAAAGTCTCGTTCGCCAATTCTTGTTACAGAAGCTATGGTGCAATCTATGAAAAAAGGGTCAGTAATTATGGATGTTAGCATCGATATGGGAGGCTGTTTTGAGACTAGTGAAGTCACTTCGCATAAAATTCCTACATTTAATAAACACGGTGTTATACATTATTGTGTTCCTAATATCCCTGCACGTTTCTCTAGAACAGCTTCTGTTTCAATAAGTAACATCTTCACACCTTATCTTTTAAAGATTGCTGAAGAAGGTGGTTTAGAAAATTCTTTAAGATTTGAGAAAGGTTTAAAAAATGGGTTGTACTTTTATCACGGTATTTTAACGAATCGTTCGGTTGGCGAATGGTTTAACTTAAAACACAGTGATATTAATCTCTTAATTTTTTAAATGACACTTTTTCAACGTTTTGGATATTATCTTGGAGGCTTTTCTTTAGGACTTATAATTCTAGCTTTTTTCCTTAGTGGAAAAAAAGCTTCATGCAGCTACGGGCTTGATGCTCGAGTAGTAAAAAACATCAACACTAAACAAATAGTTTATAGCGAAAATGCTCGAAATATTATTACAGAGCAACAATTAGACACCATTATTCTAAATCATGTTTTAAGAAAAGGTGATGTCGATTTTTCTAAAAGTGAAACATCTACAGAACCCTGTAAAACGTATTATTTAGATGGCACTATGGAAAAAAAATCTATCGCTTTAATCGTAAAAAACTGCGATAAAACTGCAACTATTGAAGACATTAAACTTCTAGATTAAAAAAACTTACATAACATAAAAAGACTGTCTATGCGGACAGTCTTTTTTGTGTGTGAAAATATTATTTCTTTCTTCTCTTTTTCTCTTTAGACAACAAATTAAGCTCTCTACCGGTTTGTCCTGCAACAGAAGTATTTTCTTCTGCTCGTCTAATTAAATACGGCATAACGTCTCTAACAGGCCCGAAGGGAACGTATTTCGCAACGTTGTAACCTAAATGTGAAAGATTAAAACTAATATGATCACTCATACCATACAATTGCCCAAACCAAACCCGTTTATCGGAATTTGCTATACCCTTCTCCTTCATTAAATTCATTAAAAAATACGAGCTGTATTCATTATGCGTTCCGCTAAAAATAGACATGTCGTTTAAATGATCCATCATATAGGAAACTGCAGCATTATAATTTATATCTGTAGCTTCCTTACTTTCACAAATGGGAGTTGTATAACCAAGCTTTTCTGCTCTTTCATTCTCCTTTTCCATATATGCACCACGAACTAATTTGTAACCTAAATAAAATCCTTCAGTTTTAGCGAGTGCATGTTGCTGCTTTAAAAAATCTAATCGATCGTGACGATACATTTGCAACGTATTAAATACAATAGGTTTTTCGGTATTGTACTTTCTCATCAATTCTGTAATTAAATCGTCGGCTGCATTTTGCATCCAGCTTTCTTCAGCATCAATTAATAAAGAAATATCTCTGTTTTTTGCAGCTTGACACACCGCCTCATAACGTTTTAAAACACGATTCCATTCTTCTGTTTCCTTATCTGTTAACGGTTTCTTATTGCCTATTTTTTCATATAAAGCGATTCTACCAAATCCTGAAGGTTTAAAAACAGCAATCGGAATAGATTTACGTTCTTCAGCAAAGCTTATAATTTTTAAAGTAATTCGTAAAGCTGCATCAAATTCCTCTTCATTTTCCTTCCCCTCTACCGAATAGTCTAAAACAGAACTCACTCCCATTTCATACATTTTATCGATAACTGGCAAACAATTTTCTTCGCTTACTCCACCACAAAAATGATCGAATACTGTTACCCTAATTAATCCTTCTACGGGTAACTTCGCTTTAATAGCAAAATTTGTAGCTGCAGTTCCAATACGAACCAATGGTTCTATAGAAATCATTTTGAAAAGAAAATACGCTCTTTCCAATTCAGAATCGCTCTTTAACGCAAAAGCAATTTCAGTATTATCAAAAATGGTGTTGTTATTCATTCAAATCAATAATTTTTGTAAATATAATTAAGCCGAACTTACTTTTTTGTAAAAAACTCCTTATTTTCACGGCTATTTTTTTACCACAATTTTTATGAAAACTATAGATACTAAGACCTATAAAATTCACTTTAATTTAAGTGCATATAAACATATAAATAATTATATAGAAGAAAGCAATCCTTCTAGTATTTTTATTTTAGTCGACCAAAATACTCATGAGCTTTGCTTACCACATTTGTTAGCAGAAATTAAAACGACACAAACTATTGAAATCGTTGAAATTGAAGCTGGTGAGATCAATAAAACTATTGAAACCTGTGTTGGTGTTTGGAATGTACTTTCTGAACTAGGTGCAGACAGAAAAAGCCTTGTTATTAATTTAGGTGGTGGCGTAATTACCGATTTAGGTGGTTTTGTAGCCTCAACGTTTAAGCGCGGAATAGCATTTATTAACGTTCCTACTACCCTATTATCCATGGTCGATGCTTCTGTTGGAGGTAAAACTGGAGTTGACTTGGGTGCTTTAAAAAACCAGATTGGTGTAATTAACACGCCTGAAATGGTAATTATAGATACCACATATTTAAAAACATTACCACAAAACGAAATGCGTTCTGGCTTAGCCGAAATGCTTAAACATGGATTAATTCAAGATAAAGCATATTGGGATAAATTTAAAGACCTAACGGTGTTGAATATGGATAATTTAGATGATTTAATTTATGAATCTATCCAAATTAAAAAACATGTTGTAGATATTGATCCGAAAGAAAATGGATTGAGAAAAACGCTAAACTATGGTCACACTCTTGGTCATGCTGTAGAATCTTATTTTTTAAGTCATCCACAAAAAACAGATTTACTTCACGGTGAAGCTATTGCAATTGGAATGATTATGGAATCTTTTATTTCAACAAAACTTTCAGGCTTAAGTAATACTGAGAACATAGAAATTAAAGACGTTATAAATAATATATATGACTATGTTGCTATTGAAAAAGATGATTATGAACCTATAATCGAACTTTTAAAATACGACAAGAAAAATTCGCACGGTAATGTTAACTTTGTATTACTTACTGCTATAGGTGAAACTAAAATTGATTGTATAGTTCCAAATGATCTACTTATTGAAGCGTTAAATTTCTATAACGAGTCGTAT
Source organism: Formosa sejongensis (assembly GCF_033447105.1). Classification (NCBI taxonomy): domain Bacteria; kingdom Pseudomonadati; phylum Bacteroidota; class Flavobacteriia; order Flavobacteriales; family Flavobacteriaceae; genus Formosa; species Formosa sejongensis. The sequence goes on along the minus strand of NZ_JAWQUN010000004.1, from coordinate 114,915 downwards.
TAATTCAAAATAATTTGTAAATTTATTAATACCCGAAAAAAGCAAAATTTAGCAATACAATTAACCATCTAAAACATATTTAAGATGAGAAAAGTTATTGTTGATTACAAAAAACTCACACCTGAAATTTTAACCAAATTAACAGAAGCATTCCTTGATGGTTATGGTGATAGAGATATTATAAAATTTGACAATCACCGAAATGAAACCATCGAGGCTGTAGAAATAAAGACAGATGATGCGATTTATTTAGTAAAAGTGAGTTGCAAACTACACTACACCATGTCTAATTTTGATAGTAATGAAGATGTCGTCTTAAACAGTCTTGGTCATATTGTGGTAGATTTTACAGATAAACCAGAACTAACTTTAGAAGACGATTTAATATTCACCTCTGAAGAAGAGTAAAAAAAAAAGAGCCGAATACATGTATGTATTCGGCTCTTTTTAAATTTGACTATATAGTATATTATAGTTCTTTAAAGATATAATGCATTAAACGTTTTTTGTCGTTTATACTTTCTTCTAAAGAAATCATTGTTTCTGTTCTATACACACCTTCGATATCATCAATCATAAAAATAATATCTTTTGCATGAGCAGTATTTCTAGCTCTAATTTTACAGAAAATATTAAACTTGCCAGTGGTGATATGTGCAACTGTTACAAAAGGTAATTCATTAATACGCTCTAAAACAAATGTAGTTTGAGATGTATTATTTAAATAAACTCCGATATAAGCTATGAAAGAGTATCCTAATTTTTTATAATCTAAAGTTAAAGAAGAGCCTTGAATTATTCCAGCGTCTTCCATTTTTTTAACTCTAACATGCACTGTACCTGCCGAAATTAATAATTTTTTTGCGATATCTGTAAATGGAACTCTTGTATTGTCAATTAACATATCAAGAATTTGGTGGTCTATTTCGTCTAATTTGAATTTTGCCATATCTGTACTTTTTGTTCTTTAAAGCAAAAATAATACATTTTTATGTATTAATCTTACCAAATTATTAAGGTTTTCACAATTTCATTAAAAATTTATCATCACCAATAGTTACGAAATCGTTTTCGATACCCTCTTTTAACCCATGTCCATCTACTCCTAACACCCTCATTCTATTGGCATTAATCTCTTTATGTCCATAAGAATTAGGGAGCAATGCGATCGTTTCAATCTTTGATGAAAATTCAATATTTCTGTTAATTAATTTTTCAATAAAAAGCACGCCAACATCTAAAATTTCTGGATTTTCCTCTGTTCCAACATTAGCATCTCTTATAATTATATCGTAAAAACACTTATCGTTCTCTGGAATCTTAAAATAATCGTCATAATTCTCTCCACTAACATCCTGATTAGATATATAAGTAAAAGCAGACAGATACGAACTGAATATATAAAATCGAGTAATATCTCTATCGTAATCATTTTCGAAATGTCCAGCTTCAAATAATATGGTTGGTACATTAAACGACTGAAAACTATCCCCAACACAGTTTATATTAAAAGAATCGTCGTAGCGTCCTACTTTTCCAGGAATTAACTGCTGCAGAGTTGTATTCATTTCAGCAATTATATCCATTCCTATTTTACGAGAATCGGTTATCGACCTGTTTTCATCTTGTGAAGGCGATAAAAAAGATACCGTAGCCGTATTATTTGTGGTACCTGCACTAAAAATAGTACGCTGTCCATGTAAATTAAAACAATATTGAGGTTTAAAGCCATTATAAACCTCTCTTAAAACTTTACTCTCGGGTTGGGATAACAATTGCGCATCTCTGTTTAAATCGATGTTTATAGCATTAAGTCTGGTATACGCTTCTGCACCGTCAGGATTTAAAATAGGTATTATATATAAGGTACATTCTTCCTTTAAATAATCTAAAGCTTGATCGGGATGTTTAAGCACATTAATAAAATCGAAAAGTGCTTTTGTGGTTGTCGATTCGTTTCCGTGCATTTGCGACCAAAGTAATAATCGCTTTTTACCTGTACCAACTTTAATAGCCGAAATAGGTTTTCCTAAAACCGAACGTCCTATTTCTGAAACTTCAAAACTGGAATCTAAATTTTCTAATAGTGGTTTAATATGAGAATTGGTGATATAACGACCACTTAAATGTTGCTCTTTATTAGTCTTATATAGACTAGTGATTTCTGTAATATTCATGCCTTTATTATAAGTATACAAATGTAAACAATTAATTATTTACAAATGTAAACAAAAAACACGCCGTTGATTGTATACAATTATAAACAGTATTTATAAGCACTGTAAATTAAAAAACAGTCTTAATCTAGACAAAATGTTGTTTAATATTAGTAACACTTAATACACTCTATTTCAACTTATTAATTTACACTACATAAAGCTTTAGATTTATATAAATTACATGATTTGTTTACCAATTGTAATAGATATCATTCTTTTTATTACATTTGTAACCAATTAACCAATGCTAATTAGTTTACAATGATAAACAGTGATGAGTTCACAAAACGTTTACAAAAAGTGATCGATTTTTATGGAGAATCGGCTTCGTCTTTCTCTGAAAAAATTGGCGTACAGCGTTCTTCCATCTCACATATTTTGTCGGGCAGAAATAAACCCAGTCTAGATTTTGTGATGAAGATTTTATCTACCTTCCCTGAAGTTGAATTATATTGGCTATTAAATGGAAAAGGCGCTTTCCCCTCTGAAACGAAAAAAGCGACTGCTCCTAATTTGTTTTCAAATGACACCGAACAAGACCCGAAAACGAAACAACCTATAGAATCTATTTCAAATCAAATCCCTAATCAGGTTTTAAAATCCGATTCTTCCAAACAGATTGAGCGTATAGTCATTTTTTACACAGACGGAAGCTTTAAAAACTTTGAGAACTCCATTTAAGTTCACTATTTTTGCTTAAAAATTAATTCCCTATGAAATACCTTGCTCTGTTTGCTCTAGCCTTATTAATGGTGAGCTGTTATGAAGTAGAAAGAAACTGTACCTATTTTAAAACAGGACATTATTTTAGTGAGATTACTATTGATGGAACACCATATAAATCAGAATTTAATAGAACTGAAGATTTACAAATTGAAACTTACCAAGGAAAGGTAGATTCATCTGAAGTACGGTGGATAAACGATTGTGAAGTGATTTTTAAAACCATCAATCCTAAAAACAGAATTGAACGCAAAGATATTCACCTAAAAATACTAACAACAACAGATTCAACTTACACTTTTGAATACTCGTATGTTGGCGAAGATTTAAAACAAAAAGGTGTTGCAAATCGCACTAAATAAGCCGCTCTAACGGCTTATCTTTAAAATTGCACAAACTTTCTACGATATGCTTTTAAAAATCAAAATTATAAGCTTAAAATAGTTTAAATAAAAAAACCGCACTAAAAACGATTGTCTTTAGTGCGGTTTTTTTTTATATAAAATTATGTTTTAGATTTTAGAATAAAGTAGGCTGAGAATCATCATCAAAATCCGCTTTTCTTAAACCATCTATAGTCTCATCATCTTCCACATCTGAGTCTCCTGTATTTACTTCTTCTGGAGATTCATAAGGTAGCGAATCTAATAAGTTTATTTGTTTCACTTTATCTGTAGTCAACTGATTTCCTAATGCCTTAATCCCTTTAACCGAAATAAACTCTTCAAGATTAATTGTCGCATTTTCTTTCTGATCTTTACCTCGCTCTTTACCGTAAACAATCTCTGCAACAGGAAGCCAATCGGTTGAAACGATTTCTAATTGCGACTTTTCGTGATCAGAAATAAATACTTCTTCTTTATTTTCGTGTTCAATTAAAAAACGTTTGACGTAGTAGCGTTCTTTTTCACCTTCAAAATAAACAGCAGAAATCGGCTTGTTTGGTATCCATTTTTCAAGAACAACCATATCACTATCAAAATGCGATGTTAACTCAGGTAAAATTGTTTTAACTAAACCGGACTGTGTAATAATTAATAAGCGATCTTCTCCTCTAAATTCCCCCATTAACTCGCCACGTCCATCAACATTTAAACGCTGCACCGTGTCGTCAAACCAAATACGTCTCGGCTTTAATGTTGAAATCCCTTTTTCTTTAAGATCTATCTTCTTAATTGGATATTTACTCACTAAATTCCCTTTCGAAGCCCGACCTTTTATAAGGATATCTGAAAAATCTAAATCCCATTTTAGCTTCTTAACACTTCCTACTTGACGCAATAAAATTGTAACAACCTCTGCCTCGCCATTTGGGTTTGCAGTAAAATATAAACTTGTAGAACCTTTTGCTCCATTGGTTAAATCATATGCTTTGTCTCGGGTAATGGCCGTAACAGCAAAACGCTTTACATAAGTTGGACCTTTACTACCGTCGCGATAAATCATATTATAAATAGTACGTTTATCTTTCTTTTTAAAAATAGCGACATGAACAATATCTTTCCCAACAAACGTTTTAGAGTCAACTTTAGTAATCATCATCTTACCTTCTTTCGTAAAGATAATTATATCATCTATATCACTACAATCACCAACATATTCGTCTCGTTTTAACGATGTTCCAACAAAGCCTTCAACGCGATTCACATATAATTTAGTGTTTCGGATAATTACTTTAGTAGCATCTACATCGTCAAAAATTCTAATTTCTGTTTTACGCTCACGACCGGCACCATATTCCTTTTTTAATCTTACAAAATACGCTATAGCATAATCGATTAGATTTGCTAAGTGATGCTTCACTTCGGCAATCTGATCTTCCAAAGCATCAATTTTTTGTTGCGCTTTATCAATATCAAATTTAGAAATACGTTTAATTCGAATTTCTGTTAATCTAACAATATCGTCTTCTGTGACAACTCTTTTTAAATGTTTTGTAAACGGCTTAAGTCCTGTATCGATAGCCTGAATTACACCTTCCCAAGTTTCTTCTTCTTCAATATCACGGTAAATTCTGTTTTCAATAAATATGCGTTCTAATGAAGCAAAATGCCACATTTCTTCAAATTCACTAAGCCTAATTTCTAACTCGCTTTTTAAAAGCTGAACCGTATTATCTGTAGAGCGGCGAAGCATTTCGGTTACGCCAACAAACAGAGGTTTATTATCTTCAATCACACAACCTAAAGGAGAGATCGAACTTTCACAATTCGTAAAAGCATACAATGCATCTATCGTTTTATCTGGAGAAATACCTCCAGGTAAATGCACTAAAATCTCAACATCGGCTGCTGTGTTATCTTCAATTTTTTTAATCTTAATCTTTCCTTTATCGTTTGCTTTTAAAATAGAATCTATTAGCGTAGATGTATTTGTCCCGAAAGGAATTTCAGTAATAACAAGTGTATTCTTGTCTAATTGAGAAATCTTAGCACGAACACGAACGCGCCCTCCACGTAATCCATCGTTGTAATTAGTAACATCTGCAATACCCGATGTTGGAAAATCTGGTAAAATGGTGAAACTTTTTCCTTTTAGGTGCTTTATTGAAGCGTCAATCAACTCAATAAAATTATGAGGCAATATTTTGGTCGATAGACCTACGGCAATTCCTTCTCCTCCTTGCGCTAACAATAACGGAAACATAACCGGTAAATTTACAGGCTCTTTTCGTCGACCATCATAAGAAGCTTGCCATTCGGTGATTTTAGGATTATAAACAACATCTAAAGCAAATTTAGACAAGCGTGCTTCAATATAACGAGAAGCAGCAGCGCTATCTCCCGTTAAAATGTTACCCCAGTTTCCCTGGGTATCGATTAAAATATCTTTCTGACCAATTTGAACCATAGCGTCGGCAATACTTGCATCTCCGTGCGGATGATACTGCATCGTATGCCCTACTATATTGGCAACTTTATTATAACGACCATCGTCTAAATCTTTCATAGAATGCATAATCCTACGCTGAACAGGTTTAAAACCATCTTCAATCGCAGGAATCGCGCGTTCTAAAATAACATAAGATGCATAATCTAAAAACCAATCCTTAAACATACCATTAACTTTGGTAATTGTTTCTTGACCTTCTGAATGATTATTATTTAATTCGTCGTTATCGTTTTCAATCATTAATAATTAAACTTTATTTGATGTATTATTCTTAAGCATCTTACTTAAAGACTGCCGTATATATTTCCGCTTTCTACGCGGCACTAAACTTATGTTAAAACGCTCTTTATTCGCACCTCTTCCTTTGCTTTTAATAACTAAAATCAATCCTCTATAAAAGAAATAGTTGGTGAATTTATAATCAACTAAATCTTCTTTATTAAATTCAACTTCATGAGCTCTGTAATTAAATTTTTCCGACAACAATAACCCTCTATTTGTCACAACTACCTTTACGCCATCGCTATCGTATTCAAAATATTTAGCTATTAAATATACAGCTAAAAAAATACCTACAAAAGTAAATAGAAGAATGAAAAATATTAATCCTGCATTATTGGTCAAGTGACTAAACGCGTTAAAGATTGTAGCCATAATCACGACCAAGACAATTAAAACGAAGTATACCGAAACTATAGTGTTTTTTACTTTCCCGTTATCCGTTCTCATTTTTTTTCTGCTACTAAATCAATTTCTACTTTCAGATTATTTATAATGAATTTCTGACGCGTTGGTGTGTTTTTCCCCATATAGAACTCTAAAAGCTCTTCTATAGACATGTCTTTGTCTAACATTACTGGCTCTAAACGAATATTATCGCCAATAAAATGTTTGAACTCATCTGGAGAAATCTCACCTAAACCTTTAAATCGTGTTATTTCCGGTTTCGGCTTTAACTCATCTACAGCATTTACACGTTCCTGTTCGGAATAACAATAAATGGTTTTCTTTTTATTACGCACTCTAAACAAAGGTGTTTGCAAAATATACAAATGTCCTTCTTTTATTATTTCAGGAAAGAATTGCAAAAAGAATGTAATTAACAGCAACCTAATATGCATACCATCTACATCGGCATCTGTGGCGATTACAATATTATTATATCGCAAATCCTCTGTCGATTCTTCTATATTTAATGCCGCTTGAAGTAAATTAAACTCTTCATTCTCGTATACAATTTTCTTGCTTAAACCATAGCAATTTAACGGTTTACCTTTTAAACTAAACACGGCTTGTGTATTTACATCTCGCGATTTTGTTATACTTCCCGATGCAGAATCTCCCTCGGTAATAAACAAAGTCGACTCTAAATAGCGTCCGTTTTTAATATCGCCAAAATGAACTCGACAATCTCTTAATTTTTTATTGTGAAGATTTGCTTTTTTAGCACGGTCTTTCGCTAACTTTCTAATTCCAGACAATTCTTTACGCTCACGTTCTGCTTGAAGAATTTTACGCTGAATTTTATCGGCTGTATCTGGGTTTTTATGAAGAAAATTATCCAGATAGGTTTTAAGAAAATCGTTAATATATGTTCTAACAGTTGGCAATTCTCCACCCATATCTGTAGACCCTAATTTTGTTTTGGTCTGACTCTCGAAAACAGGTTCCATTACTTTAATAGCAATGGCTGTAACAATGGATTTTCGAACATCTGAAGCGTCATAAGTCTTACCATAAAACTCACGAATTGTTTTCACAATCGCTTCACGATATGCTGCTAAATGCGTCCCTCCTTGAGTTGTGTTTTGTCCGTTTACAAACGAGTGATATTCTTCAGAATACTGTGTTTTACTATGAGTTAAAGCGATTTCTATATCGTCTCCCTTTAAGTGAATTATCGGATAAACCATATCTCCTTCATTGATATTTTCTCCCAATAAATCCTTTAATCCATTCTCACTATAATATTTTTCACCGTTAAAAATTATGGTTAAACCCGGGTTTAAATACACATAATATTTAAGCATTTTAGAAACATACTCGTTCCTGTATTTATAGTTTTTAAAGATAATTTCATCTGGAACAAAAGAGACTTTCGTTCCTTTTCGTCTAGTGGTTTCATCTAAAAATTCTTCATCTTTAAGATTACCTTGTTCAAATTCTGCTGAAGCCGATTTTCCATCTCTAGACGATTCTACTCTAAAATAACTGGACAAGGCATTTACAGCCTTTGTACCAACTCCATTTAATCCTACAGATTTTTTAAATGCTCGAGAATCGTACTTTCCACCGGTATTCATTTTAGACACCACATCCACCACTTTCCCTAAAGGAATTCCTCGACCATAATCACGAACAATAACTTTACTGCCCTGTATGGAAATTTCTATAGACTTTCCCGCACCCATAATATATTCATCAATAGAGTTGTCTAAAACCTCTTTTAGAAGAATATAAATACCATCGTCTGGAGAAGATCCATCCCCAAGTTTACCAATATACATTCCTGGACGCATACGAATATGTTCCTTCCAGTCTAATGAGCGTATATTATCTTCGGTATAATTGGTTTGGTCTAGCATAGAATTTTAGTGATGAGTTGCTAATATAACATTTCGTCTTTAAAAATGAAACAGGAACACTAGTATTTATTAACAAAAAAAGCCAATGTTTTCACATTGACCCTTATTTTATATTTGAAATAAAATGCTATACGTTGAATAAGAAATGCATAACATCTCCATCCTTAACAACATAATTTTTTCCTTCGACACGCATTTTTCCAGCTTCTTTTACTTTAGCCTCACTTCCGAACGTAACAAAATCGTCGTAACCAATAACTTCTGCGCGGATAAATCCTTTTTCAAAGTCGGTATGAATTACACCTGCTGCTTGTGGTCCTGTTGCTCCGATATCTATAGTCCAAGCGCGAACTTCTTTTACACCTGCAGTGAAATACGTTTGCAGATTTAATAATTTATATGCTGAACGAATTAATTTTGACGCCCCTGGCTCTTCCAAACCAATATCTTGTAAAAACATTTTACGCTCGTCAAAATCGTCTAGCTCGTTAATATCTGCTTCTGTTCCTACTGCTAGTACTAAAACTTCAGCATTTTCGTCTTTTACTGCTTCTTTAACTAAATCTACATATGCATTTCCTGAATTTGCAGACGCTTCGTCTACATTACAAACATACATAACGGGTTTAGCTGTGATAAATTGAGAAGGCCCTACAAACTCATTAAAATCATCTTCTTCAAAATCAAGTGCACGCACAGAAACACCTGCTTCTAAATTTGTTTTAATTTTTAATAAGACTGCTTCTTCTTTCTGAGCTTCTTTATTTCCTGTTTTTGCAGCACGTTTTACTTTCTCCAGTTTTTTATCGACTGTTTCAAGATCTTTTAACTGCAATTCCATATCGATAGTTTCTTTATCGCGAATTGGGTTTACATTGCCATCTACATGAATAATATTATCGTCATCAAAACAACGTAATACATGAAGAATAGCATCAGTTTCTCTAATATTTGCCAAGAATTGATTTCCTAAACCTTCACCTTTACTAGCGCCTTTAACTAAACCTGCGATATCTACAATCTCTACAGTTGCAGGCATAACACGCACTGGATTTACTAATTCCTCTAACTTTTCAAGTCTTGGGTCTGGCACGTTTACCACACCAATATTTGGCTCTATAGTACAAAACGGAAAGTTCGCACTTTGCGCTTTAGCATTCGATAAACAATTAAATAAGGTCGATTTTCCTACGTTTGGTAATCCTACAATTCCGGCTTTCATTTTTTCTTTAGATAAATAGATTAAAGACACAAGAACCAAAACCTTGGTTTTTGCGAGTGCAAATGTAATTAATTATATGAATTTATTTTTATAAAAAAAGTCTCAAACCTAAGCTTGAGACTTTACTCGTAAAAAATATTTTATTTCGATTAATTATCAGGATGCATAAAACGTTGTTTTCCTAATAACTCCTCTTCTGTTTCTACATGCTCATCATCTGGAACACAACAATCTACTGGACAAACTGCCGCACATTGTGGTTCTTCATGAAAGCCTTTACATTCAGTACATTTATCTGGTACGATATAATAAATCTCGTCACTTACTGGTTCTTGAGCTTCATCAGCATCAATTTTTTTACCATTAGGAAGCACGACAGAGCCATCTAAACTTGTTCCGTCTTTATATCTCCAATCGTCTGCCCCTTCATAAATCGCTGTATTTGGGCACTCTGGTTCACAAGCACCACAATTTATACATTCGTCTGTTATTATAATTGCCATAGCGTATTTCTTTTTCTAACTTTGTACGACAAAAATATAGCCAAAACATTTCATAACCAAATTAGACCATGAATTTAGAGCAAAGAATTAAAGCATTTGCAAAATTAGGTGATTTTATAAGTCAGTTTTCAGACGAAAAAATTCAGAAAAAAGAAGACATTCCTTTTAATGATTTATTTTTTGACGGCTTTAAACATCAATTGAAATTAGCTCAAGAAAAAAATAGATGGTTTAACACAGACAATCTTTCGTTCGCATTAAATGGTTGGTCTAAATCACTAACAGAAAGCAATATTAACACTTGGATAGAGAAGTATCAGTTTAATACTATTTCTTCTAAAAAAGTAGCTATAATTATGGCTGGAAATATTCCGTTAGTTGGATTTCATGATTTTTTATCGGTCTTAATTTCTGGACACGATGTGGTTGTAAAACAATCTTCAAACGATAAACACCTACTACCCTTTCTTGCTAAATATTTAGAATATGTTGAACCTGGTTTTAAGTCGAAAATTAGTTTTGTTGAAGGAAAATTAGAACATTTTGAAGCCGTAATCGCAACTGGAAGCGATAATACAGCACGATATTTTGAGTATTATTTTAAAAACAAACCATCTATAATTAGAAAAAACAGAAATTCTATTGCCGTTTTAACAGGAAAAGAAACAATGGAAGAGCTAGAAGGTTTGGCAGACGATATTTTTAGATACTACGGATTAGGCTGCAGAAACGTTTCAAAACTTTATGTTCCAGAAAATTATGATTTTCAGAACTTTTTTCAAGCCATGTACAAATGGAAAGAAGTGATAAACGACCATAAATACGCCAATAATTACGATTACAATAAAGCAGTATATTTAATGAGTGAATTCGATATGCTAGAAAATGGCTTCTTAATGATAAAAGAAGACACTAGTTTTTCCTCGCCAATTGCAACCATTTTTTACGAGTACTACAACGATGTAAATACGCTAAAAACGGAATTAAATTCAAAAAAATCAGACATTCAATGTGTTGTTTCTAAGGACTTTATAAGTTACGAAATTGTTTTCGGAAACACCCAGTCGCCAAATCTTTGGGATTATGCGGACAACGTTGATACTGTGTCGTTTTTATTAAAAATTTAGCATAAAAAATATTAATTTTATTATATTAATTCATCAATTATTTAGCACCTTTGTGCTTATCACAAAATTATCGAAATAATGAAAAAACACAATTTTAGTGCTGGTCCTTGTATCCTTCCGCAAGAAGTTTTGCTAAAAGCCTCAGAAGCCGTAATCGATTTTAACAATAGCGGTCTATCTCTAATTGAAATATCGCACAGAAGTAAACCTTTTATTGAGGTTATGGATACTGCAAGTGCGTTAGCTTTAGAACTACTTGGTTTAGAAGGCAAAGGCTACAAAGCATTATTTTTACAAGGTGGAGCAAGCACTCAATTTTTAATGGCTGCTTATAATTTACTAGAAACAAAAGCGGGTTACCTAAACACAGGAACTTGGGCTGCTAAATCTATAAAAGAAGCAAAACTTTTCGGAGATGTTATCGAGATTGCTTCGTCTAAAGACAAAAATTACAACTACATCCCTAAAGGATATACTGTAGGTGCTGACTTAGATTACTTCCACTTGACTTCTAACAATACAATTTTTGGAACACAAATAAAAGAATTCCCTACTAGCCCTGTACCAGTGGTATGCGATATGAGTAGTGATATTTTCTCTAGAACATTAGACTTTTCTAAATTCGACCTTATTTATGCTGGAGCTCAAAAAAACATGGGACCTGCAGGAACAACTTTAGTTGTAATTAAAGAAGATTTATTAGGAAAAGTATCTAGAAGCATTCCTTCTATGTTAGACTACAAAAACCACATCGAAAAGGATAGTATGTTTAATACGCCTCCTGTTTTTGCTGTGTACACATCTATGTTAACACTACAATGGTTAAAAGATTTAGGTGGAATTGCTGCAATTGAAAAAGAGAACGATAAGAAAGCACAATTAATGTATTCTGAAATAGATTTAAATCCATTGTTTGAAGGATTTGCAGCTAAAGAAGACCGATCTAACATGAATGCTACTTTTAACTTAACAGACGATAGTTTAAAAGACACGTTTGATGCTATGGCAAAAGAAGCTGGAATGAATGGTATTAACGGACACCGTAGTGTTGGAGGATACAGAGCTTCTATGTACAACGCTTTACCCTTAAGTAGTGTAGCTGCTTTAGTTGAAGTGATGAGTGAATTAGAAAGAAAAGCATAATCAAATTAATCAATAATAAAATTATAGTCATTTTAAATTGACAACAAATCTTATGAAAGTATTAGCAAACGACGGTATTTCTCAAAGTGGAATTGATGCCCTTGAAAAAGATGGATTTGAAGTTATCACAACCACGGTAGCTCAAGAACAATTAATCAATTACATTAACGAAAACCAAATTGACGTAATATTAGTTAGAAGTGCTACAACAGTACGTAAAGACTTAATCGACGCCTGCCCTAGTATTAAAATTATTGGTCGTGGTGGAGTTGGTATGGACAACATTGATGTTGAATATGCTCGCGAAAAAGGATTAAAAGTAATCAATACGCCTGCTGCATCTTCTCATTCTGTTGCCGAATTAGTATTTGGTCACTTATACGGTTTATCACGTTTCTTACATAACTCTAACAGAGATATGCCATTAGAAGGTGACAAAAACTTTAAAGGATTAAAGAAAGCTTACGCAAAAGGAACCGAATTAAAAGGAAAAACTTTAGGTGTTTTAGGTTTTGGCCGTATTGGTCAAGCTACAGCAAAAGTGGCTTTAGGAGCAGGAATGAAAGTTGTAGCTTTCGACCCGTTTTTAGAGAAAGCTAATTTAGAGTTAGAATTTTTTGACGGACAAACAGTAAATTTCGAAATCAAAACTATTTCTAAAGAAGAGGTTTTAAAACAAGCTGACTTTTTAACTTTACACGTACCTGCTCAAGATGGATACGTTATTGGAGAAGCAGAATTAAATAGCATGAAAGATGGCGCAATTTTAGTTAACGCTGCTCGTGGTGGTGTTGTAGACGAACTTGCTCTTATAAAAGCTATTGAGAGTGGTAAAATTTCAAGAGCTGCTTTGGATGTTTTTGAAAAAGAACCACAACCAGAAATGGGATTATTAATGAACCCTGCTTTATCGTTAACACCACATACAGGTGCTGCAACAAACGAAGCTCAAGATAGAATTGGAACAGAATTAGCGCAACAAATTAGCAGTATTCTTCTTTAATTATTTCTAGATTATAAATTATTTTAAAACCGTTCGAAGTTATTTTGAACGGTTTTTTTTATTACTATTAAACAACTGGTTTTCAAACAAATTAAAAACCATATTTAAATAGATTATACAAGAGTATATTTCCTGTGAATTTCAATACTATTTTTAATACACATGCTATTTCAACAGTCGTAATTAAAATAGTATTTAAGAACTTTAAACTACGCTAAAGCTGACAATTATTATTAGAAGTGATCACTCACTACTGTTTTAAATTACAGAAACACCCTTTTTCAGATCTTCTATTGATTCAAAATAGTTTTAACCTCTATATTCCTCTTCTTCGAAAAATTCATCCTTAAAACCTATTAAATAGAGTTTCTCCTTAGCTCTTGTTACAGCCGTATATAACCAGCGTAAATAATCTTTGTCTATCCCGTTTGGTAAATAAGGTTGCTCTACAAAAACAGTGTTCCATTGTCCACCTTGAGACTTGTGACAAGTTATGGCGTAAGAAAACTTTACCTGTAGCGCATTGAAATATTTATTAGCTTTTACTTTCGTGAATTTTTTATAATTACTGCTTTCATCTTCATAGTCTTTCATTACTTCTTGATACAATCTATTAGAATCTTCATAAGTTAACGACGGAGATTCTGCTGAAATAGTATCTAAAAGCAACACCGTTTCTATAGGTTGCATTTGTGGATAATCGACCATTCTCATCTTAACTTCGGCAAAACGAAAGCCATATAATTCTTTAATTGAAAAAATTTCTAAGACTTCTACAATGTCTCCATTTGCAATAAATCCAGCTTCGCTAGTAGGCTTCAACCAAAAATAATTATTCTTAACAATCATTAAATAATCCCCAGCAGACAATTCATTTTCATTAAACAAAATACGATCTCTAATTTGCTGGTTATAAAGGTTTGCCCGCTTGTTACTTCTAACAATGATTGCAGTCTCTTCGTTCCCTAAATCGCTATAGCAATCGCCAATAGCATCCATGATTTCTTGTCCGTCAACCAACCGGACAATGTCTTTAAAGGGGTGAACATCAAATTTAAAACTATCGAAAAAAACACCAGATAATGTTTCTCTAAGTATGGTTGCATTAAATAAAATTCCGGAATCTTTCTCTTGCCTTACGACTTCATCCAACTCCATACAAACAACTTCTTTGTCGTAATTTAAGATCAATGTTTTAGGCTCTAGAGCTGGGCTAATATCTAATTTAACAGGTGGTAATTGTGCTGTATCTCCAATTAATAATAATTTACAATTGGTTCCACCATACACATACTGCATTAAATCATCCAGCAACGAGCCATTTTCGAATAATTTTGAATCTCCAGGAGTATCTGGAATCATTGAGGCTTCATCTACAATGAAAATGGTGTTTTTATGCTTGTTAGGCTGCAAAACAAATTTTACACCTCCTCCTTTATCTTTTTTTGGAAAATATATCTTTTTATGTATGGTAAAGGCTTCTTTTTTGGAATAATTAGAGATCACTTTTGCTGCACGACCTGTAGGAGCCATTAGCACTGCGCTCTTTTTAATTTGCCATAAATTACTAACAATCGTACTGACAATGGTGGTTTTCCCAGTTCCAGCATACCCTTTTAGTAAATAAAGTGCTTTTGGGTCTGTATTAAAAATAAATTCAGATAATTGAATTAATACAATATTTTGTTTTGTGGTAGGATTAAACGGAAACTGCTGTTTTATAAGGGAATAAAATTGTGATGCATTCATTTATGAGGCTTCAAAAAAAATTTTATTCAAAGATAGTAATGATTTTTACTCTCATAGGTTTTAACGAATAAAAAAAAATTGTAGATTTGCGTTAGACCTTTAATAAAATTAATTAACAAAAAACACTATGCTTACAATAATTCTTATTGCAGTTGCTTCTATCCTGCTAACAATTGGTTTAGTTTGGCTAATTGACAAATTTTTACCTTCAGGTTTAAAACCTGTTATAATTATTGCTCTTTGGGCACTTATTGCCTTTTTAGGATATCAGACGTTCATGTCTGTTTATACTCCTATCCAATTCAATCAAGTTAAAAAGAAACGTTATGCTCAAGTTATTGAAAAATTAATTGATATTAGAGATGCACAATTAGCACACAGACAAGTTACTGGGAAATTCGCAGGAGATTTCAATAACCTTATCACGTTTATTGATACTGCAAAGTATACCATCACACAACGTCGTGATTCAACTATTATTGATGAAGAAATGACAAAAAGGTATGGTGGTGTAGAATCATACAAGGACACTATTATTATAGATACTTTAGGATTTGTTTCTGTAAAAGATTCTTTATTCAAAACATCTAAGCGTTACAAAACAATGATGAACCTTCCTGAAAATATTGGTCCAGAAGGTGCTCAATTTAAATTAGAAGCTGGTGTTCTTGAACAAAATGATGTAAAGATCGCTGTATTCGAATCTTCTGTTAAGAAAGATGTTATTCTTTTTGATCAAGAAAGAGATTTAGTAATTCAAGAAAACCAGATTATTGCAGTAGACGACGTAAACGGAGATGCAATTATGGTTGGATCTATGAACGAAGTTAAAACAAACGGAAACTGGCCAAAAACATATGGCGACGACGAATAGTAGTACACATACAAAAACACTTAAGGAACTGTCCATTCAAATTAGTTTGAGTGGACTTTCTTTTTGTATATTAAATGCTACCACACAACAGGTTGAAGTTTTAAAATATCTTGCTTTTAAAAAGCACGAAACTCCATACCAGTTATTAGAGCATGTGCAATCTTTATTTAAAACTGAAGAAAGTCTACAACAAGAATTTAGTAATATTCAAATAATTCATAGCAACGAATTATCGACTCTAGTACCCAATCCCCTATTTAATGAAGATTATTTAGCTGATTATTTAAAATTCAATTCTAAAATATTAAAATCAGATTTTATTACGTTTGATACAATCGAATTAAACGATAGCGTAAATGTGTATGTGCCTTATGTAAATGTAAACAACTTTATTTACGAACAGTTTGGAGAATTTACGTTTAAGCATTTTTCGACGATCTTAATTGAAAGTATTTTACATATTGAGAAAAACGCCGATCAGCCTAAGCTTTATATTCATGTAGGAGCTCGGCATTTTGAAATATTAAGTATCGACGATGGAGCATTACAGTTTTACAATACTTTTGAATATAGTAGTAAAGAAGATTTTATCTATTATTTGCTCTTTACTCTAGAACAATTAAAATTAAACCCAGAAACCATTCAATTGGTTTTCATTGGCGATATTTTAAAGAACAGCGATTTATACACTATTGCGTATAAATATGTGAGACATATTTCCTTTGGAAAACATAAAAATAATTTTACTTTTAATCATCAACCACAAACTCAACATTCAGAGTTTATCATCTTAAATAGTTTTTAATGCGAATAATATCAGGATTATATAAAGGAAGAAGAATTACGGCTCCTAAAAAGCTACCTGTGCGCCCTACTACAGATATGGCCAAAGAAGCCTTATTTAATATTTTAAATAACACATATTATTTTGACGCGATTTCTGTGCTCGATTTATTTGCAGGAATTGGAAGTATAAGCTACGAATTTGCATCTCGAGGAACAACACAAATAACATCTGTAGATCAAGAGCTTGGCTGTACTAAATTTATTACTGAAACTGCCGAAAGTTTTGACATGCCCATTCAAGTTATAAAAAGTGAGGTGTTTAAATTCTTAGGACAAACCAATATAAAGTCGACTATAATTTTTGCAGATCCTCCTTATGCTTTGCCAGAAGAAGAATTTAGTAAAATTCCGGAGTTGGTTTTTAAAAACAATCTATTAGAAGAAGATGGCGTTTTAATTGTAGAACATTCTAAACATACAGATTTATCGAATTTAGAATACTATAACTACTCAAAAGGATATGGCGGAAATATGTTTAGTTTTTTCAGTCACCCATCAAAAGATACTGACGAAGACTAAAATTTTCTCAAACTGAAAATGCATTTTATGTTTTCTAGCATAGAATAATACCATTTCAAAAAAATAAGAACAGCTAAATCTTTAAAGATTTAGCTGTTCTTATTTCAACACACTTCACACGCAACCGACTAATTAACAATCGAATAGACTCAAAATTACATACATATCGCTTGATTAACTCAAACGTTTTCAAATTAATTTTAAAATAAATAATATTTTATATGTTAAAATTAATATAAAATTTGTAATTTAGTTTTCGTTAAGAAGAAGATTAATCAAAGTCATTGGTATCACATACTTATAATACATTATCGATTAATTAGTTACATTAAAATTAGACAATTTAGATGTAATACTATAAGAAAATTCACTAACAACCAACCCGTATTTATAACCTTCCAACCAATAAACCAAAAGCAAAGCCCTTTTTTATAAACTAAAAAAGGGCTTGTTTGTTTAAGTAAATCTATAAGCCGAATCCTGTACCCTCTCTAAAAGAAAAGGCCCTTATCATTTATCTGAATATACTATTACTAGTACACTTTAGCTGCCCACCCTCCAACATCGAGCGTGCCGCCCTCAAGCATTGGTATACATGGCATTGCACCACATAGAGTTTACCTGGTTTCACTACAGCATTACCTGTACATACTTTCTGTTGCACTTTTCCTAACCTCTCGGCTGGTGGCCATTAACCACTATGTTGCACTACGGTGTTCGGACTTTCCTCCATTCTATAAATAGAACAGCGATAAGGCAATCTACTTGAGCGCAAAAATACAATAATTACTATCTTAATCTATTAAACTCACTTTTATTAAATATGAAAAGTTGTTAATAACTCATGCTAATTTTAACGACCAAAACACTAATATATACACCGATTTTTTAACTTTGTTGTTATAAGTATTTCTATGGAACATTTTATTGTATCAGCTCGTAAATATAGACCTCAAACATTCAAGGATGTAGTTGGGCAACAAGCTATTACTAATACTTTATTAAATGCTATAGAAAATAATCATTTAGCCCAAGCACTTCTATTTACAGGACCTCGTGGTGTTGGTAAAACAAGTTGTGCTCGTATTCTTGCTAAAATGATTAATAATAAAGACAATGATAACGCTGATGAAGATTTTGCTTTTAATGTATTTGAACTTGATGCTGCTTCTAACAACTCGGTAGATGACATTAGGAATTTAACTGATCAGGTTAGAATCCCACCACAAATTGGTAAATATAAAGTCTATATTATCGATGAAGTACACATGTTGTCTCAAGCCGCTTTTAATGCCTTTTTAAAGACTTTAGAAGAGCCGCCGAAACATTGTATATTTATATTAGCAACTACAGAAAAGCATAAAATTATTCCTACCATCTTATCTAGATGTCAGATTTTTGATTTTAAGCGTATTACTGTAAAAGACACTAAAAATTATTTAAAATATATTGCTGAAGAACAGGAAATCACTGCAGATGATGATGCCCTACATATTATAGCCCAAAAAGCAGATGGAGCTATGCGTGATGCACTTTCTATTTTTGACCGTGTCGTTAGTTTTTCTGGGAAAAATTTAACCAGACAAGCTGTAACCGAAAATTTAAACGTTCTCGATTACGAAACCTTCTTTACAAGTACAGATTTTATTTTAGAAAACAATATTCCTCAACTCTTATTACAATTCAATAACACATTATCTAAAGGGTTTGATGGTCAGCATTATATCGCAGGTTTAGCATCTCATTTTAGAGATTTATTGGTTTGTAAAACACCACAAACGGTAGAACTTCTAGAAGTTGGAGAAGAAACGAAGCAGAAATATCTGGAACAGGCTAACAAATCGCCTCAAGACTTTTTATTAAAAGGTATTGCACTCGCCAACGACTGTGATTTAAAATATAAATCCAGTAAAAACCAGCGACTCTTAGTCGAACTTTGTATCATGCAGCTTGCCTCTATCACTTTCGATGGAGAAAAAAAAAATAGCAAACGGTTCATAATTCCGCCTTCTTATTTTAGAGCAAAGGGTATTACCCCTATTCCTGTAAATAAACCCGTAGTTTCAAATTCTGATATTCCTGAAGTAAAAGAACCACAAATTGTTGTTGCATCAACGCCTGAAACTTCAATAAAAAAAGAAGCGTCCTCAAAATTTTCAGATTCTACAATTCCTAAAATTGTACTATCAAGAGAAAATAAGCGAACTTCTGGCTTGTCTTTAAAGAGCATTCGTGCTAAAAAAGATCATGAAATTAAGCAAAATGAAGTCGTTTACGATGAAATTAATTTACCGACAGACGATTTTATTGAAGAAGAGATGCAAACTGCATGGAAAGATTTTGTAAGTGTACTTGAAGTAGAAGGAAAGCATAATTTAGCTTCAATTCTATCTATAGATATTCCAAAATTAAAAGACAAAACAACCATTACTGTTGAGTACCCAAATCAAACAAATAAAGTAGAAGTTGAAAGAAGTCAGTTTCATTTAATGAGTTTTATACGGAAGCGTTTAAATAATTTTGATGTCAGTTTAAACATCGTTATTAACGAAGAAAAAGAAAAGCAATACGCTTATACTCCTCGGGAAAAATTTGAAAAAATGTGCGACAAAAACCCAAGTTTAGAACTTTTAAGAAAGACTTTCGATCTCGATGTTTAAAAAACTAAAATCCAGTATATTATGCGTAATTGTTTTAATAATAATTACCACCCTTTCTAGTTGCGATGGTCGTGATAAATCACGTATAAATCCGAAGCAGATTTTAGCAGATAAAGGCATGCTAACGTCCTTTTCCGAACGCATAAATTATCTGCCAGAAAACTATTCTGAAACAATAACCGATACGATTTTAAAGACAGGATATAACGTTCATATTAAAACCTATATGGATATGAATTCTAATGTTCTTAAAGCTGAAATAAAAGACAGTTTAAATATAAAAACGTTTTATAGAAATGCAATCGCTGATGTTTCTGTAGAAGTAAATAATAAAAACATATTCAATCATACCATTTCAAAAATATTTATAACTAATAATATTCAAGGTATTTCTGAAGCGCTTCAACCCTATATTTTTAAAAGTATTTGGATAGACGATGATCATGTAACTTCTGAAGATTCTGTGTTATTTAATATTTTATACAGTAAACCAGAAAATGCCTCGGATAACAAATCTTTTCTACTTACAATTTCTAAAGAAGGTGATTATAAAATTACTGAAACGATAACTAAAATTTAAAGAGTATGCTAGGCTTAAAATTACCAACAGATCCAAGATGGGTAAATATCGTAGAGAAGAATGTTGAATTCATTTTAACCGATCACGCCTATTGCGAACAAAAAGCAACAAGTACTGCCATTTCATTAATTGTTAGTTTTCCTGAATATACAGATTTGGTTCAAGAAATGGTGGCTTTGGTAAAAGAGGAAATCAGTCATTTTAAAATGGTTCACGACAAGATTATAGAAAACGGTTGGGTTTTAGGTCGCGATAGAAAAGATGAATATGTTTTAAAACTAATAACGTTTTTCCCAAAAGGCGGAAGCAGAACGACGCAATTAGTACATCGTTTACTTTATGCTGCTTTAATAGAAGCTAGAAGCTGTGAGCGTTTTAGATTATTATCTAAAGAATTAAAAGACAAAGAATTAGCCGAATTTTATAGAAACTTAATGGTTAGTGAAGCCAATCATTACACCATGTTTTTAGGTTTTGCACGACAATACGGTGATAAAAATGAAGTGAACGAAAAATGGCAAAACCTTTTAGAATTTGAAGCAGAAATTATGGCCGATTTAAGTAAAAGTGAAACCATTCACGGATAATCCATATTAATCTCACTTTAAAACAATCCGTTTACTTTCTAGCAAACTCTTTTAGAACCTCAATAACATAATCAACATCTTCTTTCTCATTATAATGTGAGAAAGAAAAACGAATAGATGGTTTTTTAAAATCGTCTGCATTCAATATTTCTTCTAAAACATGCGATCCTTTTTGACTACCGCTTTGGCAAGCACTTCCACGAGAACACGCTATTCCTTTTAAATCTAATTGAAATAAAAGTAGTTGCGTTTTATTTGCTTCGAATGGAAAACATACATTTATCATAGTATATGCAGTGTTTTCTAGGTTTGAGGAATCACCATTGAAAGTAGCTTCAGGAAAAGCATTTTTTAATTCAGAAATAAAATAACGTTTCAAATTAGTGATATCGTCTCGTTCCAATTCTAAATTTTGATATGCAAATTTAAAAGCCGTTTCTAACCCTACAATATTATGAACAGATTCTGTTCCTGCTCTTAATCCGCGTTCTTGTTCCCCACCATGAATCATGGCATGTAAACCTGAATGTTTTCTTATAAATGCAAAACCAACACCTTTTGGACCGTGAAATTTATGCGCACTAGACGCTATAAAATCTACAGGAATATATTGTAAGTCCAATTCGTAATGTCCTACAGATTGCACAGTATCGCTATGAAAAAGTGTATTGTACGACTTACAAAGCTCTGCTACACGTTTAAGATCTAAAATGCTTCCTATTTCGTTGTTTACATGCATTAAACTCACTAGTGTTTTTTTTTCAGAAGCACTCAAAAGTTGTTGTAAATCATCATAATTTACGGCTCCGTATTCATCTACAGACACATAATTAACCGAAATATTATAATTTTCTACTAAAAAATCAATGGTATGCAATACAGCATGATGTTCAATTTTGGAAGTAATAATCCGTGTAACTCCTAAATCTTTTACAGCACTTAAAAGCACCAAATTATCGGCTTCTGTTCCTCCCGATGTGAAAACAATTTCGGAAGATTCAACTTTTAATTGCTTGGCAATGGTCTTTCTAGCAGTTTCGACTAATGTTTTTGAAGAGCGACCAAAACTATGCGAAGACGATGGATTTCCGTAACTTTCATTCATTACGTCTGTCATTTTCACAATAACTTCTTCTCTTATTTTCGTGGTTGCAGCACTATCAAAATACACCTTTTTCATATTGCAAAATTACTTTAAATAAAATTATTTTCAATAAGACTATTTATAATTTGTCAAATCATTATTTTTGTGGCTAAATAAAATTCTATGCGTAAGTTATCATACATTATTTGCTTAAGTCTACTCTCATTTTTGTCTTGTGACGATGGCGATATTATTACTGTTGATTTTGATTTTGATGACACTTATGTAAATTGTGGCGAATTGGTATTTTACAATATAAAATCTGATCCCTATGAATCGTTGTCATTACAAATCACATCTCCTCAACTTACAATGGAAGATCTTTTAGATGTTGGCGTAGACAATACTCTGGTAACTATAGTATCTGTTAATTCCGCAAATCCTTTTAATTATCGTGCATATAATGCTGATCCTTCAGATTACTTCTGTAGTGATGTACCTCCTTCAGACGTTATCGTTACAAACGATTTAGAAAGTACTTCCGGAGTAGCAACAATTACAACTATTTTAACAGAAGACGATAACGATGGGATTCCTGCAAATGTTGAAGACGCTAATTTAGACGGAGATGATGATCCAAGTACAAACCCTACAGATACTGATGGAGATGGTATTCCTGATTATTTAGATGATGATGACGATGGTGATAATATAAAAACGAGTAGCGAATCTCCTAATTACGAAGACGGAATAGGATTTGTTGATTCTTTAGATACTGATGGTGATGGCATTCCTGATTATTTAGATACAGATGACGATGGTGATGATGTTTTAACGCGTGATGAAGAAAATAAAACACAAGATCAAAATCCTGCAAACGATATTACATTTAGTAGTGTTGGCCCAGATTATTTAAACCCAGATGTAGCAACAACTGTACCTGCTACCGCCTATAGACAACACACCATAGAGCAATCTTACGATGTTACTACTGTTTTAACAAACATTCAATTACCTGGTGTGAGTCAGGAAGTTTTTTATTTTGGAACTTTAGATGATAGTGCTACAACCAGTCAGCTTTATATAACACCCGCATTTCCGACAGATTAATCTAAAATCTGTTCAGCGTGTGCTTTTGTTTTTACTTTTAAGATGATGTCTTCAATGATACCTTCTTCATTAATTATAAAAGTGGTTCTATGAATACCATCGTACTCGCGGCCCATAAACTTTTTTGGTCCCCAAACTCCAAATGCATTGATAACTGTTTTGTCTTCATCAGCCAATAACGGGTATTGAAATTTGTATTTGGTTTTAAAATTAGTTTGGCGTTTTTCACTATCGGCACTTACTCCTAGTATTTCATAATTAGAGGATTTAAAACGTTCGTAGTTATCACTTAAGTTACAAGCTTCTGCTGTACAACCAGGTGTACTAGCTTTAGGATAGAAAAAAATCACTAATTTTTTACCCTTATAATCATTTAAAGAAATTATATTGCCATCTTGATCCTTTGCAGAAAAATCTGGAGCCTTATCTCCTATTTTTAAAGTCGTCATATTTATTAAATTTATTCAAAAATACAATAATGACTAAACAAGAAAAAGTAGAGTTTGTTATAAATACCTTAAATGATTTATATCCTGAAATTCCTATTCCTTTAGATCATAAAGATCCATACACTTTACTTATAGCGGTATTAATGTCTGCTCAAAGCACAGATGTTCGCGTAAACCAGATCACTCCTATTTTATTTGCAAAAGCAGATAATCCTTATGATATGATTAAACTTACTGTTGATGAAATTCGCGATATTATTAGACCTGTCGGATTATCTCCAATGAAAAGTAAAGGTATTCGGGGATTATCTGAAATTTTGATTGATAAATATAATGGTGAAGTCCCTAGAACGTATGAAGCTCTAGAAGAATTACCTGCTGTTGGCCATAAAACAGCTGCGGTTGTATTGTCGCAAGCTTTTGGTATTCCTGCCTTTCCTGTAGATACACATATTCAGAGATTAATGTACAGGTGGAATTTAAGTAATGGTAAGAATGTAGTCCAAACAGAAAAAGATGCTAAACGTTTATTTCCTGAAGCATTATGGAACGATTTACATTTGCAAATTATTTGGTACGGTCGTCAATACTCACCTGCTCGTGCTTGGAATTTAGATAAAGACATTATTACCAAAACTATTGGTAGAAAAACTGAAATCGACAAATATTATAAATCAAAAAAGTCCTGATTAAATCAGGACTTTTTTGATTTTAGTTTAAAATAATTTTAAACTTTTCAGTGTTACAATCCATAACACGAAGTGCTTTAGAATAATCCAAAAGAAATTTTAATGTTTCTTTTTTGGGATTTAATTTAATTTGACTCGAAGTCTTAGAGTAAAGTTTAGCCATTTATAATATTTTAATGTTATTAATATTATAACGGTAGTTTTATCTGTTTATTATGCTAATTTGTTAAAACGATATTATTTTTTTCTATAATTTTTCGCATATTAATTAAAGCATAACGCATTCTTCCTAATGCCGTATTAATGCTAACTCCAGTTTTATCTGAAATTTCTTTAAAACTCATGTCGTTATACATTCGCATTAAAATCACTTCTTTCTGATCTTCTGGTAATTCATCAATTAACCGTCTAACATCAGTTTCTACTTGATCTTTTATAATTTGTTTTTCAGCATTTAATGAGGTGTCACTTAAAACCGAAAAAATACTAAACTCGCCAGAATTATCAAATTTTGGCATACGGTTATTCTTTCTGAAATAATCGATTACAAGATTGTGTGAGATACGCATTACCCAAGGAATAAATTTTCCTTCTTCATTATAATTTCCAACTTTAAGGGTATTTATAACTTTTATAAAAGTGTCCTGAAAAATATCTTCAGCCACATCTCTATCATAAACTTTAGAATAAATGAAGCTATAAATTTTCTGTTTATGTCTTACAATAAGCGTTTCTAAAGCCTGTTCATTTCCTTTTATGTAGTCACTTACTAATACAGCATCTGTGATAAGTTCTTTTTGCATAATCAATCCTTTTAAGACAAAGAAGAGTCAATCTTCTCAATTTTGGTTAAAATGTTTTAAAAGTAATTGTGCTGTATAGGCTGTATATAATTTATATTATTGGTTTCAAATATATAAATATTCTTAAACAAAACACAAAATTTTTTTTATATTTTTTTTAACATTTTAAAGGACAACAATCTATTTTATAAGCTGAAATACTTATGTTATCTTTGGAAATTATACGTAAATGAAGCTATGAGTATTAACCTTTCTGAAGTAAATCCAAAAGAGAACATCATAATTAAAGGTGCAAAACTGCACAATCTTAAAAATATTGATGTCGTGATTCCTAGAAACAAACTTGTAGTTATTACAGGACTTTCGGGTTCTGGAAAATCAAGTTTAGCTTTCGACACGCTTTATGCTGAGGGTCAGCGCCGTTATGTCGAAAGTCTTTCCAGTTATGCTAGACAATTTTTAGGGCGCCTTAACAAACCAAAAGTTGACTATATAAAAGGTATAGCTCCTGCAATTGCAATTGAACAAAAAGTAAATTCCACCAATCCAAGATCTACAGTAGGTACAACTACAGAAATTTACGATTACCTTAAATTGTTATTCGCTAGAATTGGTCGAACTTACTCGCCTGTCTCTGGACATGAAGTAAAAAAAGATACAGTTACAGACGTGACTACGTATTTAAAAACATTTAAGGATGGCGATAAATTATTACTCCTTGCTCCTATTATTCTTGAAGAAGGCCGCGAATTAAAAGATAAACTCAGCGCCTTAAAACAACAAGGTTATGCGAGAGTTAAAATTGCCGAAAGCGTTATTAGAATTGAAGATGCGCCAGATGATGCTAAGGTTGAAACGATAGAACTTGTAGTAGATAGAATTATTTTTAGGGACGATGAAGATTTCTTTAATCGATTAGCAGATGCAATTCAGACTGCTTTTTATGAAGGGAAGGGAACGTGTTCCATTCAAGCTTTAAGCGATAATAATACACGCACTTTTAGTAATAACTTTGAATTAGATGGCATTACATTTCTTGAACCTAATGTGCATTTATTTAGTTTTAATAATCCTTATGGAGCTTGTCCAACCTGCGAAGGTTATGGTGATATAGTAGGAATAGACGATGATTTAGTGATTCCAAACACGGCACTTTCTATTTACGAAAATGCTATTTTTCCCTGGAGAGGAGACAGTATGAGTTGGTTTAGAGATCAATTAGTTAACAATTCTCATAAATTTAATTTCCCGATCCATAAACCATATTTTGAATTAACCGATGCTCAAAAACAACTTGTTTGGGATGGGAATCAATATTTTGAAGGCTTATCTAGTTTCTTTGCAGAGCTTGAATCTAAAGCATATAAAATTCAGAATCGTGTGATGTTATCACGCTATCGCGGAAAAACGAAGTGTAAAACCTGTCAAGGAAAACGCTTACGTATAGAAGCAAATTACGTTAAAATTGGAGGTAAAACTATTACTGATTTAGTAGAATTACCTTTCGATAAATTAGCTATCTTCTTTAAAGCTTTAGAATTAAATGAAAATGACACGAAAATCTCTAATCGCTTATTAAAAGAAATCAATAGCCGTTTAGAATTTTTATCTAACGTTGGTTTAAATTATTTAACACTTAACAGACGCTCGAATACCTTGTCCGGTGGTGAAAGTCAGCGTATAAATTTAGCAACGTCTTTAGGAAGTAGCCTTGTGGGTTCCATGTATATTTTAGATGAACCAAGCATAGGATTACATCCAAAAGACACCGAACGTTTAATCGATGTTTTAAAAGCACTTCGTGATTTAGGAAACACTGTTATTGTTGTAGAGCATGACGAAGATATCATGCAAGCTGCCGACGAGATTATAGATATAGGTCCAGAAGCAGGAACATTTGGTGGTGAAGTTGTGGCTACAGGAACTTATGCAGATATTCTAAAGTCGGAATCTCTAACTGCCAAATATTTAAATGGTGAGATGGAAATTAAAGTTCCAGAAAAACGCATAACCTCAAAATATCAAATTGAAATTATTGGAGCTCGTGAACATAATTTAAAGAATGTAAATGTCACGTTTCCTCTTAATATGCTTACCGTTGTTACTGGTGTTTCTGGTAGTGGAAAAAGTACGTTGGTTAAAAAGATTCTATATCCTGCCATTCAAAAGGAGCTTACAGGATTTGGAGATAAACCTGGACAATTTTCTGAATTAAAAGGAAATTACAGCACAATTAAAAACATCGAATTTATCGATCAGAATCCTATAGGGCGTTCTTCTCGTTCTAATCCGGTAACTTATGTTAAGGCTTACGACGATATTAGAAACTTATATGCCAATCAGAAATTAAGTAAAATTCGTGATTATAAAGCCAAACATTTTTCTTTTAATGTAGATGGTGGTCGTTGCGAAACCTGTAAAGGTGAAGGTGAAGTGACTATAGAAATGCAATTTATGGCCGATGTGCATTTACAATGTGAAACCTGCCATGGAAAACGTTTTAAAAAGGAAGTCTTAGAAGTTGCCTTTCATGATAAATCTATAGACGATATTTTAAATATGACTATAGATGATGCTATATCGTTTTTCGATTTACACAAGGAAACTAAGATTAAAAACAAATTACAACCGCTTCAAGATGTTGGTTTAGGTTATGTTACTTTAGGACAGAGCTCCTCTACCCTATCTGGAGGTGAAGCGCAACGTATAAAATTAGCAACCTTTTTAGGAAAAGGAAACACTAAAGATAAAGCCTTGTTTATTTTCGATGAACCTACAACTGGGCTTCATTTTCACGACATTCAAAAACTATTAAAATCCTTTAGAGCTTTAATCGAAAAAGGGCATTCTATTATAGTTGTTGAACACAATTTAGAACTAATAAAATGTGCCGATTACATTATAGATCTTGGTCCTGGAGGTGGTGAATATGGAGGTGAAGTGGTGGCTTTTGGAACTCCTGAAGAACTCGTGAAAAATAAAAATAGTGTGACAGCTAAATATCTAAAAGATAAAATTTAGATTTTAATAAAATAGAAAAGCTGCAGTTCCTATAATAGCAAAGGCAACGGGAATAACTATAGATATAAATAACACTGAGATTAATGCTGCTTTTACAAAGCTCGTTCTCTTTCTTGATTTATAAAATTTGCGTAATGCAAAATACAAATACACAAAACTTATTAAGAGTAAAAGTTGATTAAAAAAACTTGGTAATTCAACAATAAAATGAATAACAGTAAAGATGCTAAACATCATAAATAAGAACGAAAAATAGAATAAGCTAAATACTAAATGTTGTGCAAAATTTCCGCTTTTGTAGTACATAAGCTTTAAAAAGAAAGCAAATACAGGAAGTAACACAAATAATGAAATAGGAATATAATTATAAAACGTATCTATTAAAGGTGCACTACTTCTATGCTTATAAAATTTAAATAATTGCGAATAGAACTTTTTTTCAAAAGTACTAGCTCCCGAATCCACCCCTAAACCTTCTAAAACTTGATTTCCAGTAGCACCTGCGACAACCAATGAATCCAAAGTCTTTCTGTTCAATAACAATTTATTGCCATTATCTATTTGAATTTCAAGACTATCCATTCCATTATTAAATTTATCGAGGTCTTGGAAAGCATCTTTTTCAGCAAATAAATCCATGGTACTAAAATTTTCTTGTACTTCAGCATCAATGCGTTTCTCTTGTTCTGTAATTTCAAAAGAAAATAAAAAGAAGAATACGACACTGGCAAACAAATAAAACTGTGCGGGATTTAAGTATTTTAATCGTTTTCCTTCTACAAATTGTAAAGGCAGAAATCCTGGTTTAAAAAGTAAAGGAAAAAAACTCTTAAAAAATCGTGCATCTACAGAAAAATAATTGTTAATCGTATTTACAAACACATCATTAACAGTTAACTCTTCATGGTAATTTTGACCACAATTTGTACAATATTTAAAAGTATCATCAAAACTAAAATCGCAATTTTTACAGGTTTTACTCATATATAGAAAGAAAAATATAAAAAGTGAAGATAAGTAACTTTTTAAAACATCTTATAATTAATTACCTTAGTGGCTTATAAAAACCACTTATGAAATATAAAATAGTTAAAGAAGATATCGTTTATCAAGATTTTTTTAAAATAAAAAAAGCAACAATTTTGCACGATACTTTTAAAAGTGATGAGCAAATTGAAGTCGTTAGAGAGTGTTTAGATCGTGGCAGTGCTATTGCTATTCTTCTTGTTGAAAAAGATACCGATTCCATATTATTAACGAATCAGTTTAGATATCCAACCATTACACATCCTAATTACGATGGTTGGCTTTTAGAAATTGTTGCAGGTTGTATGGAAATAGATGAAGACCCAATAGAATGTGCTAGACGTGAAGTAGAAGAAGAAATTGGATACGAAATTAAAAAGATGGAATTTATTGGTGAATATTTTGCATCACCAGGAGGAAGTTCAGAAAAAGTCCATGGATTTTATGCTGAAGTAAATTCAACAGATAAAATATTTAAAGGTGGCGGATTAGATTCCGAGCAAGAGGATATTCAATTGGTGAAATTTCCTATTTCCGAAATAAAAAGCAAATTAGATGCTAATGCGTTTAAAGATGCGAAAACTATTATAGCCTTACAATGGCTGCTTTTAAACAAAAATTATTAAACAGGAAAACCTCTATTTTATTATTAATTACTCAGAAATTCATTTAATTCATATGTATTATTATTAATAAAATTCAATTTTATCTACTATTAGTTCAATAACGTTTTTTTGTTTTGGCACACTGTTTGCATTTATTTCAGTACGAACCAAAAAATTGATGAACTATGAAATCATTTTTTACTTTACTTGTTATATTTCTTTTCGCTGTTCCTGCGACAAAAGCAACGACCTATATACCTTCAGAATCGAAGGTCATTAATTATAATAATCCGAAGTCATTTATTTTTATTGAGCAAGGTGTTGAATTTTCAATCTTCCAAGATGGGCAATTCGACTTTTATATGCAAGGTGTAAATAATAACGTTAATGTTTTATTTAACTCTCAAAATGTGCAATTCAGTTTTAATACGGGATATAATTATAATCCGTATGTGCAATACGATCAATACGGAGCCATAGTACAAATTCAAAATATACCTGTGTATTACGATAATTTTGGGCGGATTGCTAGAGCAGGAAATGTAGCCATAAATTATAATGGGTATGGTTTAGTTTCTAATATTGGTAATATGAATATTTATTACAATAATTACGTTTATACACACTACTCAGGATACATTAATCCGTACAATATTAATTATGTTTATAGACCTTGGCATGGTTATTACCAAGTTCCTGTATCTAATTATTGCGTTGTTTACAGTACGCCTTATAGACAAAATTACCGTCCTGTAAGACAGACTTATGCTAAGCCTTACTATAATAACAGTAGACCTGAAGTTAACAGATATCCAAAATCAAATAATAATAATAATAATAGCCCAAATAACAGATATAATAATAGTTCTAGAACTGCAGAAGTTAATAAAGATTATACTAACAGCAGAACAAACACTATTGATAATACAAATACGCGTTCAAGTAATTCTAGCAGATCAAATTCTATAAATTCTGCTAGTTCTAATACATCTAAAAGAACACCAAGTGTGAATTCTAGTAGCAACCGTGTAACAAATAGTAGTGCAAGACAGAGCACCACGAGTTCACAGACACCTACTAAATCCCGTTCGGTTAATAGTAACTCAAACGATAGTGCTCAAAACTTTAACAGAAATTCTGGACGTACTACACAACCTAAACAGACTACAACACGTAAATCTAATAGTGATAGATCTAGTTCAGACTCGAAAAGTGTTGGTACATCTACTAGAGAATCCTCTAATAGTTCAAGACAAAGTATATAAATTTGATATAATGAAGGAGGTTCTGCGAAATAGTTTGCCCCAAAGCTTTTCGTAGGATTTTCTATTTTAAGTCCTTTTAAAAATTGAATTTAAGAGTTTTGTAATATCCTCAGACAAATTTAGATAGTAACAAATTCCGCCGAAAGTTATTCCTATAATTATGGATTTTAATCCGATATTTATGATAGGATGAAACGAAAAATCCCAGAAGAAAAACACCAAAGCAGTTATAACAATTAGAGCAGAGACTTTTAAAGTACTTTCTGAAAACGGTAGCATTCTAAACTTCCTATAGACAAACCAAATCTTAATCACATTATATAAAAACACAGAAATAAATGTGGCGTATGCAGCACCATTTAATCCATAATGTGGTATAAAATAAATATTAAGTAAGACTGAAATAAAAGCCAAAAACACACCCTGGATTAGTACAATTCTATAATAATCACTATTAAATAATATAGCGTTATTATTACCTAATAAGTTATCGAATACTTTTACCAAACCTATTAAATACACTACCAAAATACCATCACTAAATTGCTCAGGAATAAGCTTATATAATTCATTAATATTCAAAATTATTAAGAGATAAATGAAACCACTAATTATAAATAAATTTAAAGACGATTTCTTGTATAACTCCATTAGCCCTTCTTTATTCTTCTCATTTAAATATTTAGCCGTCAACGGATTTGTAATTTGATGCATGGATCTTGAGGGCACGCCAACCACAGAAGCGATATAAATAGCGACACTATAATAGGCTACATTTTCAAGAATATTATAGAAACCAATCATAAATTTATCAATCTCCAAAATAATGTTTGCAACAGAACCCGCAATTATTATTAACGACGTGTATTTTATAATGTCTGTAAGATTTGTAAGTCTAGAAAACTTAATCACAGGACGCTTAATACTAAAAGCATAAATCATCATAATACATGTTCTTATAACATAAACAAGAACAATATAATTGATAAGTTGATTTACAGAAATCAGATCCAAGTACAATAAAAACAGTAAAATCATGGTCCCTAACCTATGAAAGACTTCTTTCATAAAATTCCCAAAAACTGTTTGCATTTGCACTTTAGCCCAAGAATAATACACTTCGAAATAAGCGAAAACTATAGCCGATATATATATTAACCAAACATATTCTTTTACCAACTCATTGTCATTCGCTATCCAAGTGCTTATTGTATCGAAAGCAAGATAACCTATGGCTCCAAACGGAATGATTATCACTAGAGGTAAAAATAGAATTAAGGTTAAAAAAGTATTTTGAGAATGTCGTGTTCTAAATGTAGAATAAAATTTTATAATGGTATTATTAACACCAAACGCCATTAAAGGCATTAAAATATTTGCTGTAGATAATATAAAAGTAATTAAACCAAAATACTCATCGCTTAAAAAACGCGTAAATAAAAACAGGGTATTTATAGCTCCTAATCCAAACCCTAAATAGGTAACAATTGTGTTTTTTATAGATTGATTTAAGACGACTCCCATTACACTATTTTTGAAAGCGATTCGGTTAGCGATCGCCTACTATATTTTTGTAATCCTATAGGATGTGATTCTAAATTTCCATTTTGAAAAGCGTCGTAATATTTTAAAACATCTCGCTTTAAACCATTATAATCATTGTACAAAAAGTAGTGTCCTGTATTGGTTGTTTTTATTATAGTTTCTACATCAGAACCTTCTGGTCCAATCGCAATTATAGGTCTGTTGGATACCATATATTCAAATAATTTTCCTGGAATAATACATTTTGTATCCTCTGAATCAATTTCAATTAACAATAATAACTGCGATTGTTTTTGAAATTTAATAGCTTCTGAATGCGACACGTAACCAATATTATTAATATAATTACTTAAACCAAATTTCTCTAATGACTCAAGCACATCTTCACCAATACTTCCAATAATATTAAGCTGAAAATCTTGAGCAAACTCAGTTCTAGCGTTTATTAAATCGCTTAGTACACGCCATAGAACTTTAGGATTTCGCTTAGAAAGCAAAGACCCAATATGCGATAATGTAAACTTTTTATCTAATGTAATAGCCTCCGTTTTCACGGTATCATATCCATTAGTAATCACATGAATTGGTTTAGTTGTAATGGCTTCAAATTCTTTCTTTGTGGGATTACTTGTCACAATAATATCATCGGCCATATTTAAAACTTGCGATTCTAATCGCTTATGTTTTGCTTCTGAAGACGCTGTTAATTTTAGTTCTTTATGATAGCCTATTGTTGTCCACGGGTCTCGAAAATCTGCAATCCACTTTACACCTAAACACTCTTTTAATTTTAAACCAATAAGATGTACACTATGAGGCGGACCTGTTGTTATTACAGTATCAATATCATGTTTTGAAATATATTCACTTAAGAAAGATACCGAAGGCTTAACCCAAGATTTTCTAGCATCTGGAATAAAAAAATTTCCACGAACATAAAGCATCAAACGCTCCATCCTACTCTGCTTTGTCTTTTCTGAAATTATACCTTTACTTATAGTTGTTGCTTTATTTCCTGAAAGCAATTTTGCTAATTTATAGGGCTCACTAATAGGTGTTTTTAGAATGGTTAAGTCAGATGAAATATCTTCCATTAAACTTTCATCAATTAACGGGTAATTTGCATTTTCCGGAATATATACAATCGGATTTATATTAAATTCAGGTAAATATTTTACAAATTTTAGCCATCGTTGTACACCTGGTCCTCCCGCAGGTGGCCAATAATAGGTTACGATGAGCACATTTTTTTTCATTGTAAAACAAAAAATTAATTAAATAGTAAAAACTAATCTTCTGTTGAAGTTAACTTTTTAAATCCGAAAAACAAACCAATTAAAATTAAAACACCAAGTAACACCGAACTCGCTAAAGCAATTGTACTTCCCTTTTTAATTACAGCAGGTTCAAATTTAAATTCTATAACATGATTACCAGCTGGAACATCTAGACCACGTAATATATAATCAACACGTTCATGAGGTACTAAAGTACCATCAATATAAGCATTCCAACCATCGGAATAATATATTTCTGAAAATACTGCAAAACCGTCTTGTAAGTTATTTGATTTATATTTTATGTAATTAGGTTTGTAATTTATAACCTGAATTGACGCTGTAGAATCTACAACATTCGTTGTATTTTTTATAGCTTTTGATGTTGAAACGGCAATATGACTCGTATTTAAACTATCTAATTTACTAATTTCCTGATTCGCAGATTCAACGATTTCTACACGGTTTACAAACCAAGCATTTCCATTCGCATCTGTATTTTCGTAAGGAAACAATTTACCATCTTCATTTTGTGCAATAATATATTTCGTATTCAACATATTCAATACGTTAATATTATTTTTAGAAATATAAAAGTCAAAAACTTCATTATATCTTCCCAATTTGGCAGCGTGATATCCATTTAATGAATTATGAAAATACGATGCTCTTGCAGCCCCCGAAGACACATCGAAAACTCTAAAATGTGTTGTGTCCTTTAAAATTTGTAAGTCTGCAGCATTCGCTTGAAAAGGTCTATTGATTTGCATTGCAGATTTAAAATCATCACTATTTACATAACGCTTATCAACTCCTATTAAATCAAATAAAATAAGTGCAGCAAAACACACAATCACCAATGTTTCTGAAAACTTTTTCTTCAAAAACATAAAAACAACGCTGGCCGATAACAATACAAAAATTAAAGTTCTTAAAGTATCTTGTGTAAATATTGAGGCACGGTCTGCACGAATGGCATCAATAAATTCCGGCCCGTAATTTTGGGCATAGTAGCCATCATTTCCACCAACAAAATCAAATAATGTCGATTTGGTTAACAATATTAAAACAGCTAATCCCGCAGTAATCCCAACCGAATATTTTAAAGCTTTTAGTTTTTCATCATTAGTTTCAGAAGGTTTAAAGAGTTCTACCAATCCAAAAATTCCTAAAATCGGAATACATAGTTCCAAGATAACTTGAATAGAACTTACAGCTCTAAACTTATTATACATAGGTACATAATCGATAAAGAAATCTGTTAATATCCCAAAATGTTTTCCGAAGGATAATAATAACGAAAAGACTGTTCCTCCAACTAACCACCATTTTAAACGTCCCTTTAAAAGGAATAATCCCAATACAAAAAGGAATAAAATAACGGCTCCAACATAAGCTGGTGCTTCAACAATGGGCTGAATCCCCCAATATGTTGGTGTTTGCTTAGCAGCTTCTCTAGCTTGTAGAGGTGTTGCACCTCGTTTTAAATTAAACTGATAATACTCAGAATCAGTTCCTACATCTTCGTGACTTCCACCACCAAAAATTCTTGGAATAAAAAGGTTTAAAGCTTCTAATTTTCCGTAGCTATATTCGGTAATATAAGATTTATCTAACCCGGTAGAAACGTCTTTAGGAGAACCATCGGCATTAATGGTTAATTCGCTTTGGCCACGTGTACTTTCTTTTACATATTCTTGAGTTGCTAAAATGTTTGTCGCATTTAATCCTATTGCTAGAATAACAGCAACTAGTAAAATACCAACAGCTTTAAAAAACTCTGGTAATTCTTTTTTCTGATAAGCATCAACCAAATAAGCGATTCCTAAAATTAACACCAAAAGCATTAAGTAATAGGTCATCTGGTAATGGTTTGCGACCAGCTCAAGTCCCATCGCGACTGTTGTTAATAAAAATCCTACTATATATTTACGCTGAAAAGTGAGTAGAATTCCGCTTAAAACTAAAGGCATATACGCAATAGCATGCGCTTTACTATTATGGCCAACGCCAAGAATAATTATTAAATACGTAGAAAATCCAAAAGCTAAGGCACCTAAAGCAGCGAGTTTAAAATCGACTTTTAAAGTGAGTAAAAGGATGTAGAATCCTATGAAGTATAGAAATAGATAATCGGCTGGTCGTGGTAAAAACCGAATTATTAAATCTAATTCCTTAATATAATTATGAGGATATTTTGCGCCTAACTGATATGTTGGCATCCCACCAAAAGCACTATTAGTCCAATAGGTTTCTTCTCCTGTTTGGGTTTTAAAATCCTTTTGTTGTTTAGACATCCCAATATAATGCATGATGTCGCTCTGAAAAATTTCTTTTCCTTTCAAAACTGGACTAAAATAGGCTAATGAAATAATTACAAAACCTATAAATACTAATAAATGGGGTAGAAATCTTTTAATTGAAAATGACATGAATATGTGTTAATCTATGATCCCGAAAATTAATCAATTTCTTCGTAATCTACATATTCACCTACATTTTTATTTGAAGTTTCTTGTTTAGGGATTTTATCTATAACAACTTCCCCTTCTGGTGGAGCTTGTTGTCGTTTTTGTTGATTAGGATTGAATTGAGAACCAAATTTTTCTTCGGCTTTTTTTACAAAAAACTGCATAATAAAAGGTGCAAATAATCTTAAAAGAATCTTGCCACCAAACCAAATCAGTAAAATTATTAATATCGTTCTCATTAAACCTGTCGCCGAGGCGTATTGAAGCATAATTATTATTTTAGACAAAAATACAATTCTTATATTTTAAAATGAATTGTAAATTGATAAAAAAAATATAAAATCTCTATATTTGGAGGCTAAGACCACAAAGTACTTAACCTATGAAAACCTATTTAGCCTTAATTATATGCACCATACCTGTTTTTGTCTTCGGACAATATACAGAAGTTATTAATTCTAACAGACCCGGTGTCTCCCAAAGTGCTTATTCAGTAGGGGTAAATGTAATACAATTAGAGGCTGGACCTTATTATATTAAAGAAGAACATGCTTTATATGATTACGATGTTAAAGGTGGTGGTGTTGATTTTGCAGTCCGGTATGGCTTGTTATGGGAACCTTTAGAAATTATGGTTGATGGAACTTTTCAAGCTGACACATACACTAAATACACTCCAACAGAATATGATTATAGCCGTTCTAATTTTAAAAACTTATCTGTAGGTGCAAAATATTTAATATACGATCCAAATAAAAATGCTGGAGAAGATAAACCTAACCTTTACAACTGGAAAGCTAACCACAAAATTAAATGGAGTCGATTTATACCTGCTGTTTCTATCTATGCTGGAGCTAATTATGACACAGAACTAAATGCATATACGCCTTTAGGTATAGAAGGGTTTAGTCCAAAAGTAGTCCTTATTACACAACAAAATTTTGCAAGCGGATGGGTGTTTGTCATGAACTTAGCTAAAAGCAGAATAGGGTTGAAAGACAGTAATGATTTAGATGCTTCAGATTTTCAATATATCTTTACCTTAACACATGGTTTCAGTGAAAAATGGGTGGCTTTTGGAGAGTATCAGGGTATTAAAAGTAATTTCTATGCAGATGATTTATTCCGTTTAGGTGGTGCTTATTTATTGAACAAAAATTTACAATTAGATACTGCTGTTACTTTTAATGTAAAAGACACACCTACTGTTTTAAGTTTTAATTTTGGAGCCTCATACCGTATGGATTTACATAAAGACAAAGAAGTTGAAGGATCTAAAGGCACCTCTGCTAAAGAAGAAGCAGAAAGAAGAGACAGTAACGATTATTACAAGTTTGGTGAAGATGAAAAAGAAGGATCTGCGCCAACAGAATATAAAATGAATGATTAAATTTTATTACTGCAATATATTTTTAAGCAGCATTTTTTGACTACCGAAATAACCTAACAAATAATTGAATTCTTAGAAATCAATACATGATTACAATACAAGAAGTACTAACAAAAAAAGAACTTAAGGCTTTTGTAAAATTCCCTTTCGAACTCTATAAAGGCTCTCCATATTGGGTTCCACCTATTATTTCCCAAGAAATGGAAGTTTTTAATAAAGCTAAAAATCCCATCTTTATTGATGCTGATGCTAATTTATTTGTTGCTCTTAAAAACGATAAAATTGTAGGTAGAATTGCTGTAATCATTAACCAATTGGATCTTAAACAATCTCATAACAAAGTCCGATTTGGATGGTTCGATGTTATAGATGATATTGAAGTTACGAAAGCATTAATTAGTAAAGTTAACGAAATAGGCAAACTAAATAATTTGGAATATATGGAAGGCCCAATTGGTTTTTCTAATCTTGATAAAGTTGGTGTTTTAACAGAAGGTTACGACCATATAGGCTCTATGATTACGTGGTACAACTATCCGTATTATGTAGACCATCTTGTAAAATCAGGCATGGTTCAAGAAAAGGAGTATCAGGAAAACAAGTTCCCTTTTTCTCATGTAAAACCTGAGTTCTTTAATAGAGTAAATAATTTAGTAAAAGAACGATATGGTTTACGCCCTTTAAATTTTACTAAAACAAAGGATTTAATGCCGTACGTAGACCAAATGTTTGATCTTTTTAATAGGAGTTATGTAGAATTGGCGTCTTTTGTTGAAATTACAGATATACAGATTGAATACTTTAAGAAAAAATTCATCTCGTTTATTAATCCCGAATTCATAAAATTTGTAATGGATGAAGATGATAATATGGTTGCATTTGCAGTTGTAATGCCTTCATTTGCGGAAGCACTGCAAAAAGCAAACGGAAAACTTTTCCCTTTTGGATTTATACATTTATTAAAAGCTAAGAAAAATTGTGAAACTGTGTCTTTCTATTTAATTGGAGTGGATCCTAAGTATAAAAACAAAGGTGTAACAGCAATCATTTTTAATGAATATTACAAATCTTTAAAACGTATAGGTGTTAAAAATTGTATTCGCACACCAGAGTTAGAAGAAAACTATGCTTCTCACCAGATTTGGAAACATTTTGAAGCTGAAATTTTTAAGCGCAGAAAAACATATCGTAAAAATTTAGAATAATTATAAAACCAAAAAATCCGAAAACTTAAAAATTTCGGATTTTTTTATTTGTAATAAACAATTTCCCCTATTCCATTGCAGCAGCAACAGAAGCAGATAAACGTTTATAAGTTCCATTTTCTAATCGTGTACGAATGGCTTCAAAAGCATCTAAAGTTTCATTTACATCTTGAATGTCGTGAGTAGCTGTAGGAATTAATCTCAATAAAATTAATCCTTTAGGAATTACAGGATAAACAACAATAGAACAGAAAATTCCGTAGTTTTCACGTAAATCCTTTACTAAAGCCATTGCTTCAGGAATACTTCCTTTTAGATATACAGGTGTTACACAACTCTGAGTTGTACCAATATCAAAACCACGAGATTTTAATCCTGATTGTAAAGCATTTGTGTTTTCCCATAGTTTTTCTTTAAGTTCAGGCATGGTTTTAAGCATTTCTAAACGTTTTAAAGCACCTGCTACCAATTGCATTTGCAATGATTTAGCAAACATTTGAGAACGTAAATTATATTTTAAATAATCAATAATTTCTTGATCTGCAGCAATAAAAGCACCAGTACTTGCTAAAGATTTAGCAAATGTTGCAAAATAAACATCAATACCATCTTGCACACCTTGCTCCTCACCTGCTCCAGCACCAGTTTTACCTAATGTACCAAAACCATGAGCATCATCAACTAAAAATCTAAAGTTATACTTCTCTTTTAAAGCAACAATTTCTTTTAATCGACCTTGTTCTCCACGCATACCAAAAACACCTTCAGAGATCACTAAAATCCCACCTCCAGTATGTTCAGCCATTTTTGTAGCACGCTCAAGATTTTTTTCTAAACTTTCAATATCGTTGTGCTTATAAGTAAAACGTTTCCCCATATGCAAACGAACACCATCTATAATACACGCATGTGCATCTACATCGTATACAATAATATCGTCTTTAGAAACCAAAGCGTCTATGGTAGATACCATACCTTGATATCCAAAGTTTAATAAATAAGCAGCTTCTTTACTAACAAATTCAGCTAATTCCTTCTGTAATTTTTCATGAAGATCTGTGTGCCCCGACATCATTCTTGCTCCCATAGGATAAGCCGAACCGTAAGCGATTCCAGCTTCTGCATCTGCTTTTCTTACTTCAGGATGATTTGCCAACCCCAAGTAATCATTTATACTCCAGGTGATTACATCTTTACCTTGGAATTTCATCCTATTAGATATTTCTCCTTCAATTTTTGGAAATACAAAATATCCTTCTGCTTGAGATGCCCATTTTCCTAAAGGCCCCTTATCCTTGTATATTTTTTCAAATAAATCTTTCATGTAAGCTACTAATCTAAATTTTGGTGCAAAAATAACTATTTATGCTATTATGGCATAATAAATTCACAACCTGTTGTTAACAAACTTAATAACAAAGCACAATGTCTATTAGAAATTGTGCTTTGTTATTACTATTTTATGTATTGAATATTCTGAACGGTTTCAACATTAACACTGTCAAAAAAACCTTGTTCACTCATCCACTTATCACTATAAATTTTACTCATATATCGCGAACCGTGATCCGGAAATATAACGACTATAATATCATTTTTAGAAAATCTATTCTCTTTTCCTAATTGTAATATAGCTTGCATTGCAGCTCCAGAAGTATACCCTACAAAAATGCCTTCTGTTTTAGCTATATTTCTTGCTGTATGTGCACTCTCTTCGTCGGTTACTTTTACAAACTCGTCTATAATATCGAAATCTGTGGCTGTAGGAATCAGATTTTTTCCTAATCCTTCTATACGATATGGATAAATTTCTTTTTCGTCAAATACTTTAGTTTCATGGTATTTTTTTAATACGGAACCAAAAGCATCTACTCCTATGATTTGAATATTTGGGTTTTGTTCTTTTAAATATTTTGCAGTACCAGAAATTGTTCCTCCTGTCCCACTACAAGCTACTAAATGTGTAATCTTACCTTCTGTTTGTTTCCAAATTTCTGGCCCTGTAGA
This sequence comes from Formosa sejongensis, assembly GCF_033447105.1. Classification (NCBI taxonomy): domain Bacteria; kingdom Pseudomonadati; phylum Bacteroidota; class Flavobacteriia; order Flavobacteriales; family Flavobacteriaceae; genus Formosa; species Formosa sejongensis. The sequence goes on along the minus strand of NZ_JAWQUN010000004.1, from coordinate 73,736 downwards.
TTGGTAATGCGCATCAATATTTAATTGGTTAAAATATTGATTAATATATACCGATCCTTTTATTTCATCGTGTAATCTTTTGGCAACTTCGTAATACGATCTTGGGTCGTCTGCTCTTACGTTTGCTGGACAAACATAAACTTTAGCTCCCATAGTTCTAAGCATATCAATTTTATCTGCCGAAGATTTAGAACTTACCGCTAAAACACAATCGTATCCTTTAATTATACTAACCATAGCAATACTAAATCCAGTATTACCAGAAGTTGTTTCAATAATGGTATCTCCTGGTTTTAAAAGCCCTTGCTTTTCGGCTTGTTCTATAATATATAATGCAATTCTATCTTTTGAGGAATGTCCGGGATTAAAGGCTTCTACTTTTGCGTAAAAATCGCCATTAAATTGAGAAGTAATTCTATTTAGTTTAATTAATGGAGTATTTCCAACTAAATCTAGTACGTTATCAAAAACTTGATTTTTGTGTTCCATAAATTCTATTTAAAAGCTACTTTCTATTAATTAAAATAACTAAAACCTGACAAAACTAAGCATTTTTTTTTACTTAAGAGGTAATTCCTTCTAATTCCAAAAGAAACACATACTCCAATGCAACTTCTTTTAAACTTTCAAATCGCCCTGAAGCACCTCCATGCCCTGCATCCATATCTATTTGAAATAACAAAATATTGGAGTCGGTTTTAACGTCTCTTAATTTAGCTACCCATTTTGCAGGCTCCCAATATTGTACTTGAGAATCGTGTAATCCGGTTGTAACTAACATATTTGGATATGCTCTAACTTCAACGTTATCATATGGTGAATATGATTTCATATAATGGTAATAGGTTTCTTCATTCGGATTTCCCCATTCGTCGTATTCTCCTGTTGTTAACGGAATGGTATCGTCTAACATTGTCGTTACAACATCTACAAAAGGTACTGCTGCAAGTATACCATTATACAATTCCGGATTCATATTAATAATTGCTCCCATTAATAATCCTCCAGCAGAACCACCATAGGCGTACATATGCGCTGCAGACGTATAATTTTGGTTTATAAGATGTTTTGTACAGTCTATAAAATCGTAAAACGTGTTTAATTTGGTTAGTAATTTTCCGTTTTCGTACCAATCTCTACCTAGATATTCTCCGCCTCTAATATGTGCAATAGCATATATAAAACCACGGTCTAGAAGACTTAATCGAATGGTAGAAAAATAAGGATCGATTGTAGATCCGTAAGAACCATATGCATGAAGTAATAACGGATTATTACCATCCATTTCTAATCCTTTTTTATAGACTAAAGACACAGGCACTTTAACGCCATCGCGAGCTGTTGCCCAAACACGTTTAGATGTATAATCATCTTTATTAAATGTTTCGCCTAAAACCTCTTGTTCTTTCTTTACAACTTTAGTTTTCGTCTTAAAATTATAATCTATAACAGAACTTGGCGTTGTTAAAGCGTTATAACTATATCGTAAAACATCACTATCAAAATCGGGGTTGTTTCCTGTGTTTGCAGTATAGGTTTCACTTTCAAATGGCAGATAATAATCTTCTGTGCCATCCCAACTAATAATTCTAATATTATTTAATCCGTTTTCGCGTTCGCTAACAACAAGATAATCCTTAAAAATTTCGATATCTTCTAAAAGCACCTCTTTACGATGCGGTAAAACCTCCTTCCAAAATGCTATTCCGGTTTGAGTTTCATTCGTTTTTGAAAGTTTGAAATTCTTAGCACCGTCAGCATTCGATATTATATAAAAACTGTCTTTATAATGTGCAATTGCATAATCTAGTTCTCGAATACGTTCCTGAAATATTTTAAACTCTTCGTCTGGAGTATCTGCATTTACAAATCTATATTCTGAAGTTAATGTACTTGCAGAACCTATAACTATAAATTTATCTGATTTTGTCTTATATACAAAAGTATTATAGGTTTCATCTATTTCATGAAACACCTCTTCATCTTCTATTTTTGCATGTAATTTATGCTTGTAAACCTTATCCGATCGTAATGTTACTTCGTCTTTTCTTGTGTAAAAAATAGTCTTATTATCGTTTGCCCAAGTTGCACTTCCTGTAGTATTTAGAATTTGATCTTCGTAAATCTCACCCGTAATTAGATTTTTAATTTTAAGCGTGTATTGCCTTCTACTTACCGTATCTATAGAAAAAGCTACCAACGTATTATCTTCGCTTATAGAAATACCTCCCAATTTAAAATACGTAAAATCTTTAGCCATTTCGTTACAATCAAAAAGGATATCTTCTTCTGCATCTAAAGTATCTTTCTTTCGTGTATAAATAGGGTAATCTCTACCTTTTTCATAACGTGTAATATACCAATATCCGTTAAGTTTATATGGTAGTGACTCATCATCTTCCTTAATTCTTGACTTCATTTCTTCAAACAAATCCTTCTGAAATTGTTCTGTATGAGCCATTTTATGCTTAGTATAATCATTTTCAGCATTCAAATACGAGATAACATCTTCATTTTCTCTGTCGTTTAACCAAAAATAATTATCAATTCTCACATCGTTATGAGCTATTAGTTTTTCTGGAATTTTTTTGGCTATTGGTGGTTGAATATCTTTTTTCAAATGCTTTTTAATTTATTCTTAATTTAACCTTCAAAAATATAAAAATTAAATAATTTTGTACTGAATTTTAAAATATTAAAAATATGTTTGGAGATCTTATGGGAATGATGGGTAAATTAAAAGAAACCCAGCAAAAAGTTGAAGAAACTAAAAAGCGATTAAACTCCGTTTTAATTGATGAGCAGAGCAATGATGGGAAATTAAAAATCACCCTAACCGCCAATAGAGAAATCAAATCGATCCAGGTAGACGACACTTTACTTGAAGATAAAGAGCAACTTGAAGATTATTTAATTTTAACATTAAACAAAGCTATAGAAAAAGCAACTGCGGTAAACGAAGCAGAATTAGCAGCTGTAGCAAAAGACGGTATGCCAGATATTCCAGGAATGGATATGTTTAAATAAAACGTAAACGCACAAAAAAAGGAAGCTAAAATTTAGCTTCCTTTTTTATTATATATTGTATTTAAGAATTAAAGCGCTTCTCTTTTCGCTTTCTTTTCTTCTTTCATTTCTTTAAAACGTTCTAATAAAGAACCACCTATCCAAAAAGGAACGACAAAAGTTAATAAAAAAATCATTAACCAAAACCCGATAGTTAAGATGGTTAAAAAAGCTAAAAAGCCTAAATATTGGTCGAATTCGAACATAATTGGTGTGTGTCTATATTATAATAATTACAAATATATATTAAATGCTGTTTTTATACAATAGGAATTTTATATAATTCTAAAAAAAATTCAAATTATTTTAAATCCGGTTGTGGCGTCATTCTTAAATAAGGTTTAATTTCCTTATATCCTTTCGGAAAAATAGCATCAATATCTTTACTTTCTATGCTTGGCGACACAACACAATCGTCTCCACTTTTCCAGTTTGCAGGAGTAGCAACTTTATGATACGCTGTTAATTGAAGTGAATCGATAACACGTAAAAGCTCGTCAAAATTACGCCCAGTTGATGCTGGATACGTAATAATAAGTTTTACTTTTTTATCAGGATCGATTACAAATACCGAACGCACAGTTAATTTATTATTTGCATTTGGATGAATCATATCGTATAATTCTGAAACTTTACGATCATCATCTGCAATAATAGGGAAGTTAACAGTTGTGTTTTGTGTTTCATTAATATCCTTAATCCAACCTTTATGCGAATCTAATCCATCTACACTTAATGCTACAACTTTAACATTACGCTTATCAAATTCTTCTTTATATTTTGCGACTGTTCCTAATTCAGTTGTACACACTGGAGTATAATCTGCAGGGTGAGAAAATAAAATTCCCCAGCTATCCCCTAGCCATTCGTGAAAATTAATTTCACCTTCTGTTGATTTTGCAGTGAAATTTGGTGTTTCGTCTCCTAATCTTATTGTTGCCATAATATATTAAAATTTAGTGATTAATAAATGTCTACTAATTTAATAGGTTTATAGGAGATATTCAACTAACGTATCTTAAGTTTATCTTAAATCTTTGTTATAAAAATTATACGCTATAAGAATAAAAATGAAGTTCAAAATCGTTAAATTTGTTACTCATTAAATTAAATTAAAAAATGGACTATCGTATAGAAAAAGACACCATGGGCGAAGTAAAAGTGCCCGCAGATAAACTTTGGGGTGCACAAACAGAACGTTCTCGAAATAATTTCAAAATTGGTGCTCCGGCTTCAATGCCATTAGAAATTGTTTATGGATTTGCTTATTTGAAAAAAGCTGCGGCGTATTCAAATTGTGAATTAGGTGTACTTTCAGTTGAAAAACGTGATTTAATAGCACAAGTTTGCGATGAAATTTTAGAAGGAAAGCACGACAATCAGTTTCCTTTAGTTGTTTGGCAAACAGGTTCTGGGACACAAAGTAACATGAACGCTAACGAAGTTATTGCAAACAGAGCACATCAGCTTGCTGGTAAAGTTATTGGTGAAGGAGAAAAAACAATCCAACCAAACGACGATGTAAACAAATCTCAATCGTCTAACGACACCTTCCCTACTGGAATGCATATTGCAGCTTACAAAAAGGTTGTAGAAAACACTATTCCTAGCGTGACTCAACTACGCGATACTCTTAAAAAGAAAACTGAAGAATTTAAAAACGTTGTTAAAATTGGACGTACGCATTTAATGGATGCTACACCCTTAACTTTAGGACAAGAATTCTCTGGTTATGTATCTCAATTAGACCACGGTTTAAGAGCTTTAAATAACACTTTACCACATTTAAGCGAATTGGCTTTAGGAGGAACTGCTGTGGGTACAGGTATGAATACACCAAAAGGTTATTCTGAAAATGTAGCAGAATATATTGCAGAATTTACTGGTCTTCCTTTTATAACTGCCGAAAATAAATTTGAAGCCTTAGCTGCTCATGATGCAATTGTAGAATCTCATGGTGCTTTAAAACAATTAGCAGTGTCTTTAAACAAGATTGCTAACGATGTTAGAATGATGGCTTCAGGACCAAGAAGTGGAATTGGAGAAATTATTATTCCTGCTAACGAACCTGGAAGTTCTATAATGCCTGGAAAAGTGAATCCTACACAATGTGAAGCTTTAACTATGGTTTGTGCTCAAGTTATTGGAAACGATGTTGCGATTTCGATTGCTGGAACACAAGGACATTACGAGCTTAACGTATTTAAACCTATTATGGCTTTAAATTTCTTACAATCGGCTCAATTATTAGGAGATGCTTGTGTAAGTTTCGATATTCACTGTGCTTCTGGTATAGAACCTAATCATTCGAAAATTAATGAATTATTAAACAATTCATTAATGCTTGTTACTGCTTTAAATACAAAAATAGGATATTATAAATCTGCTGAAATTGCAAATACAGCTCATAAAAACGGTACTACACTTAAAGTAGAAGCTGTGAATTTAGGATATGTTACTGCCGAAGAATATGACGAATGGGTAAAACCAGAAGACATGATTGGAACTTTATAATAATTCCTTTTATAACTGATATTAAAAATCCCTTGTGATATATTTTACAAGGGATTTTTATTTTACTTTTTAGTGTTTTTTGATTGCTGCTCTGTTACTACTGTAGGTGTTTCAGGCCGTTCAAACAAATCTAAATAGGCTTGTCCTAAATATTTAATAACATCGGATGCGATTAAACTTTGATACCCTTTAAATTCTACGGCCAAATCTGCAGACTTTCCGTGCAAATACACACCAAAACTAGCAGCTTCTAAAGCCGTATAACCTTGCGATATTAATCCCGTTATAATTCCTGTTAAGACATCTCCAGTACCTGCAGTTGCTAATCCTGGATTTCCAGTAGAATTTACATATAATTTATCCTGATAAACCGTAATTGAATTTGCACCTTTTAAAACAACAAGTACCTTATACTTTTTAGCAAAAGCTTTCGTTTTTTTTAATTTATCGAAATCATCTTCCCACTTCCCAATTAAACGTTCTAACTCCTTAGGATGCGGTGTTAGTATAGTATCTTCTTTTAAAAATTTCAACAATTTTTTATTTTTAGATAAGATATTTAACCCGTCAGCATCAATTACCAAAGGAACTGTGTTCACTTTTAAAAAGTTTTCAAAAGCGAGTATCGTCTTTTTATCTGTTCCTAAACCCACTCCAATTCCTATTACTGTAGGTTTAATTTGAAAAACGATATCTGTTATCAACTTTTCGTCTGAATCTGTAATTACCATGGCTTCGGGAAACGCAGTTTGCAGAGGAATATATCCACATTTTGGGACAAAAGCAGTTACTAATCCTGCACCAGATGCCAAAACAGCACGACTTGCCAATTGCACGGCACCCATTTTACCATAACTTCCTCCAATAATTAACGAATGTCCAAATTCACCTTTATGAGAAAACTTTCCACGTTGTTTATACATAGGTAACACATCGAACTTTCCTAAAACATGAGCTTCTGTTTCTGTCGTTTGCAAATATTCTGGATCAATTCCTATATTTAAAGCTTCCCATTGCTCTACATATTTTGACGTTTCCGGCAAGAAAAATACCAATTTAGGCGTTTGGAAACTCAGTATAAAATTAGATTTCACAACTTCATCTTCATGGTTTGGCTTACGATCTGTAAATAAACCAGAGGGAATGTCTACAGAAACAGTAAGTGCTTCAGATGTTTCAAAATATTTAAATAACGCAACTACCCAGTCTGCAATTGGTCGGTTTAATCCCACTCCAAAAACAGCGTCAATAATGATATCTTTATTCGTGATTTCAGGAAAATCGTCCACAGACTTTAGAGTTGTTGGCCAATCTTTAGTGGTCGCTTTTAAACGCTCGTAATTAACTAAAAAATCAGGAGAACGTTTATCGCTTAAATTAACAATAAATGTTTTTACGTTATAACCATGAGTCACCAAATGTCTTGCTAAAACCAATCCGTTTCCTCCATTATTCCCTATTCCACAAAATACTAAAATAGGCACAGGTGCTCCTTGCAGCCTTAAGTCAAACCAATTAAACAGACTCGTACCAGCACGTTCCATCAAGTCTGATGAACTTATATTTTGATTTTTTATGGTTAATCTATCTCCTTCAAAAATTTGTTCTTTAGAAAATATTTTCATTGCTATTATGTTTTATTTCAACTTATAATTGTGACAATACCCATTTAATTAATAGACAAGGTAAGTTACTTAAATTTTAAAATAAGTCTGAAGTTTAGTATCATCTCATCTCGTTTTTATATTATCTTTTTTAAATCCATTTTTAATAAAAATTTCCAATAATAATGACTTATAAAAAACAAATATAAATATAGACTATAAAATACTAACTGTGAAAATCTTTAATTTTAGGGTAACACTTCCCGGTTTGATATAAGCTTTTTTAAAAAATAAATATGTTTACCGATTTCATTTTTTGTATCTTCATAAATACATTAATTTAAAATAAAAAAACCATGTCTGGTATATTAGATTTATTAAATAGTGACTTAGGAAAAAGTGTGATAAGTGGTCTTGCAGGACAAACAGGACAAGATACAAGTAAAACGAGCAATTTACTTACTATGGCATTACCTGTTCTTACCCAAGCAATGAATAGAAATGCACAAGCTTCACCACAAGGTGCAGATAGCTTAATGAATGCATTAAATAATGGCAAACACGACGGAAGTATTCTAGATAACTTAGACGGCTTCTTTAATGGTGGTGTCGACGAAAGTGCTGTTACCGATGGTGGTAATATTTTAAACCATGTATTAGGATCAAAACAACAAAATGTCGAGAATGCTTTAAGTCAAAAATCTGGAATTGATGCGGGCACTGTTTCTCAGATATTAAAAATGGCAACACCTCTTTTAATGGCTTATTTAGGAAAACAACAACGCCAAAATAACGTCAGCAATTCAGGAGATTTAGGAAGTATGCTTGGTGGACTGGTTAAAGGAAACGATACAAAAGAAGAACAAAGCTTTCTAGAATCTATCTTAGATGCAGATGGAGATGGCAGTATTGTAGACGACGTTGCTGGTATGTTTTTAGACGGAAAGACAAGCAATAAAAGTGGTGGTATTGCTGGAATGTTAGGTGGTTTTCTAAAATAGAAACATCTATTCACTATACATTTAAGCCAAGTATTTTATTGCTTGGCTTTTTTGTGCCTTAAATTATTAGCTTTTAATTCTAAACTAAAAATTGTATATTAATAAAAATTCGTATACTAATGAAACCTTTATTTTACTTCCTGTTATTTAGTCTTTGCTTTATTGGCTGTAATGCCAATAAAGCAAATATGGCTTCATCAAAAGATAGTTCTGAAATAAAAAGAACTGAAAACGATACCGTAAGAATTGAAAATGATAGTTTAGAATATGAAGTAATAATTATAGAGCCTGGCTTTAATTATTGGCTTGCAAGTACTGCCAAACCTGAGGGTTATTATACTCAACAATATTTAGAAGCGAAAAATTACGTCTATGTATTGGAGTGGAATAACAGAGTGCGTTCACCATTTCTTTACGATCCGCTTTTATACGAATTAACCATAGATTATAGACCAAATATAGATTATGGGTACGACGTAAATTACAAAATGTATAATTACTTCATCTATTTTCAATTAAAATACAAACAAAAATTGTCTGGTTTTGTTCCTAGAAATTAATATATATTTGCAGCTGTAAATATTTATGGAAAAATTTAAACAACACTGGGAAATTACGAAAAATTGGCAATTTATATTTCCAGTATTAGCAGTCCTGATTCTTGTTTATAGTGCTTTTAAAATTTCACGCTTAATTTTCGGGAATACTAACAATATTCTTCTAGGTATATCTACCGCAGTATTTACCTTTGTTCTATTAAAATTCTTTCTATTTCTATTTAAAAAATTAGAAAAAAAATGGGTCTTGGATTACAAATGGGAAATGATTCGTGTGTTTATGGTTTTTGCTATAACCGGATCCTCTTCGCTTTTTATTGGACGTCCAATTATTAAATGGATAGGCGTTACAAAAGATAATTTAAGTCCGTTTTTATACTGGACTTTATACATCATTTTAGGAATCATTTTTTATCAAATTCTATTGGTATTCTTCGGATGGATTTTTGGCCAGTTTAATTTTTTCTGGAAGTTTGAAAAGAAAATGCTACGTCGTTTCGGACTAAAACGATTTGTGGACTAAATATGAATGAACTAAAAACACATATCCTTTTTAAGTCCCTTACATTGGTTGTGATATTAACACTATTAACGCCAACTTTTGTAAAGTTTAACCATGTATTCGAACATCATCACCGTGAAATTTGTCATGGTGAAATACAAACTCATTTACACACGGCAGATATCGACTGTGAATTTTATAAATTTCAATTAAATCATCATTTCACTATTCCTGTCTATTTTTCTGAAATTCCATCAGTTCAAGAAAACCATGAATTAATTTCAACTCAATATTATTTTTTAAGCGAATATCAACAACTTCATTTCTCATTAAGAGGCCCTCCTATTTATATTTAAACACAGACATAAGACTGACAATATCAGTATTTTAATACTATTTTAAATATAATAAAAATGAGATTATTCTTAATTATTTTATTATGTTTTGTAGCATCCCCTGTTGTTGCACAAAACATAATACAAGGTCGTGTTGTCGAGGACGCAACAGAACAGCCCATTCCATATATAGACGTTTATTTCCCACAATTAGAAAAAGGAGCTATTTCAGATGAAGATGGAAACTTTATAATAAAAAATCTCCCAAAAGGCACATATAAATTGGTGTACTCGTCTTTGGGCTACGAAACGTCTTCTATAAACATTACATTACCATATAAGGAACAATTAACTATCACATTAAAAACATCGGCAGTAGAGATGGATGAAATTATAATTTCTACCCCATTTCACAAATTGCAGCGAGATAATGTCATGATGGTTGAACGTGCTAAGATTTCCGATTTAAAAGCAAATGGAGCAGTAACGCTTGCCCAAGGTATTTCTGAAATTCCGGGAGTAGAAAGCATTACCACAGGAATGAGTATTGGAAAACCTGTAATTAGAGGTCTTAGTTCTAATCGTGTTTTGGTTTACACTCAAGGTGTCCGGTTAGAAAATCAACAATTTGGAGACGAGCATGGATTAGGGATTAACGATGCCGGAATTGAGAGTGTAGAAGTTATTAAGGGCCCCGCTTCCCTACTCTACGGTAGTGATGCATTAGGTGGTGTGTTGTATTTAAATCCGGAACGTTTTGCAAATCAAGATGAAACGCACGGCGATTTTGCAGTCACATATTATGGAAACACCCAAGGTATAGGTTCTAATATTGGTTTTAAAACTTCAGGTGACGGTTTTAAATTTTTAGTAAGAGGAAGTATTTCAGAACATTCAGATTACGACACTAAAGACTACCGTGTAACTAATACACGATTTAAAGAAAAGGATTTTAAAGCAGGCTTTGGTTATCAGAATACTAATTTTAAAACTGAATTTAGATACAATTTAAACGATTCAAAATTGGGTATCCCTGAAGAAATAGGCGTACAATCGACAAATAAAACACCACTGTTGCCGTATCAGCAAATTACAAACCATATTCTAAGTTCAAAATCTAATATATTTTTCGATAATTCGAGTTTAGACGTCACTTTTGGGTATATATATAATGATAGAAAAGAATTTGAAGAAGCACACGATCATGACGACCATGATCATGATGATGACCATGATGACCACGACGACGACGATCATGACGAAGATGAAGATCTCGACCCTGCACTTCAGATGAAACTAAAAACGTTTAATTACGATGTAAAATACAACCTGCCTTCATATGGAAAATTTGAAACTATTGTTGGTGTGCAAGGGATGAATCAAGTGAATACAAATTATGGTGAGGAAACTTTAATACCTGATGCAACTACAATCGATATCGGTCTTTTGGCAACATCTCATATTCATTTTGAAAAAATAGATGTACAAATCGGTGCACGTTATGATAATAGAAAGATTAATACAGAAACGGATTTAAACAAAGATTTTAATAGTTTTAATGGTGCTGCTGGTTTAAAAACTGATATTGCTAAAAACACCTCTTTACGTTTAAATCTAGCCTCTGGGTTTAGAGCACCAAACCTTGCAGAATTAACGTCGTATGGCTCGCATGAAGGTACAAATCGTTTTGAAATTGGTGATCCTAATTTAAAAAATGAACAGAACTTTCAGGCAGATTTAGCTATAGAATATAAAAACAAACATATTGAAGTGTTTGCTAATGGCTTCTATAATAACATTAATAATTACATTTATCTTACTCCAGACGGTGAAATTATAAATGACGTCCCAGTGTATTTATACGTTCAGGATGATGCTGCTTTATATGGTGGAGAATTTGGATTTCATATTCATCCGCATCCCATCCATTGGTTACATATTGAAAGTAGTTTTGAAACTGTTACTGGAAAACAAGATAATGGAGATTATTTACCTTTAATTCCTGCTAATAATTTTAAAAACACCATCCGTGTTGAATTTGATAAAAGTTGGATTAAAAAAGGATATGCATTCGTTAAGTTAAGTAGCACTTTGGCTCAAAACAATGTAAGTGAATTTGAAATTTACACAGATGGATACAATCTTTTTAGCGCTGGAATTGGAGGAGATTTTAAAGTATTTAAAAACACCCTAAACGTTAGTCTTACAGGAAATAACCTAACTAATAAAAAATATATAAGCCACTTATCTCGATTAAAATATGATGGCATTTATAATATGGGAAGAGATGTTAGTGTAGGTTTTACCTATAAAATATAGCCTTTTCAAAATTAATTTTATAAAAAAAGTCCCTTAAATAAGGGACTTTTTAGATTTTAATTGTTTGTCTTCGTTTTTGTTGGAACTAAACACGTAGGTGTAAAACCACATTAAAGTAAATGTTGGTATAATATCTACTCCAGGCATGGCTTCTTCTAAAAAAGAAATCCCAGCCGCAATTTTTCCTTGTTGTCCTTTAAATAATTTGGTCATGATATATGCCGAAGCTGGCGCCCAAATAATATCAGTTAACTCTCCTATTCCTGGCAAAATAAAACTAACATAACCTACAGCATCTAAAAGAATACACAAGGCTAATTTTTTATAATTTTTAGTTTTAGGCATAATTATATTTTATGTTATTTAACTCTCTAATAGCAAGAAATATACCAAAATTATTTTATGACAAATCTGCACTTATCAGCTTTAAAAACTCATTTCTAGTTTCTATTTTTTCAAATTGTCCTCGAAAACCAGAAGTAGTTGTCACCGAATTTTGTTTTTGTACGCCACGCATCATCATACACATATGGTTTGCTTCAATTACAACAGCTACACCCTGAGGTTTTAAAGTATCGTTTATACAGTCTAAAATTTGTTTAGTTAAACGTTCCTGTACTTGTAATCGTCTTGCAAATACATCTACAATACGAGGTATTTTACTTAATCCAACAATATGTCCGTTTGGAATATAGGCAATATGCGCTTTTCCAAAAAAGGGTAACATATGGTGTTCGCAAAGTGAATATAACTCGATGTTTTTCACAATTACCATTTCGTTATACGACTCTTTAAACATGGCACTTCTTAGAATTTCGGCAGCATCTAAATCGTAACCTTGCGTTAAAAACTGTATGGCTTTAGATGCGCGTTCTGGCGTTTTTTCTAGGCCTTCACGAGAAACATCTTCTCCAATGTTTTCAATGATGTTTTTATATTGAGATTTTATGTTGTCTGTAATCTCTAAATTATATTCTTCGTAATGTTTATAAGGCATAGATCGTTTCATTTTAAAAAAGCAAAGATAAAGGTATTGATTGTATTTAAGAAAACGATTTTAATTTTGACTGTTTTCAATAATATATACTTCAAAATTTAGACTTATAAATGGCATTAATTAAAACTACGCTATCAATATTACCTTACCTCTCCGTTTTTATCTAATAGCTTTTACCTTGTTTAAATTTATTTTGATCCTTTTGAATAGTGTTAATATCTCTGAAGATAATTAGACCTAAATAGTCCGAATGTTACTCTACTAACCTATTTATAATTTTTTTTCCATCCGAAAATTTTATTTTATCGATTGCAATACACTTTCAAATCTATTTAAATCAAAATCTATTTAATTTTGTGAGATAGTTTTTAAAGTATTACTTTAATCATCTTAATTACAATGCATGATTCAAGCAAAAAACATTCATAAATATTACGACGATTTTCATGTTCTAAAAGGTGTAAATCTTCATATTAAAAAAGGAGAAATCGTATCTATAGTTGGTGCTTCTGGAGCAGGAAAAACGACCTTACTTCAAATATTAGGAACCTTAGATTCGCCTTCAAAAAAAGATCCTTGCGAACTCGTAATCAATGGTGTAAACATCCAAAAATTAAAAGAAAAAGGATTAGCAAAATTTAGAAATGAACATATTGGTTTCATTTTTCAGTTTCATCAATTGTTACCAGAATTCAGTGCCTTAGAAAACGTTTGTATTCCTGCTTATATTAAAGGAATAAACCCTAATGTAGCAGAGCCAAGAGCTAAAGAATTATTAGATTTTTTAGGATTATCGCACCGTTTCGACCATAAACCCAACGAACTTTCTGGAGGAGAACAACAACGCGTTGCCGTGGCACGTGCTTTAATAAATAATCCAGGATTGATTTTTGCCGACGAACCTTCAGGAAATTTAGATAGTGAATCTGCTGAACAACTACATAACCTGTTTTTTAAATTACGTGAACAATTTGGGCAAACCTTTGTTATAGTAACTCACAATGAAGAATTAGCCAATTTGGCCGACAGAAAATTAGTTATGGTAGATGGAAATATTACAATCTAAAATCGAAAACTATATAAATATTTTACAGCGCTTTAACACCTTTCTAAAAGCGCCAATAAACAACGGAGACCACACATTATTTGACGGGTTTTCTAAAGTTCAAATTTTTACTACGGCCCTAATAACCGCTTTTATTTTTAACTTTGGCTTTACTATAGTCTTTTCTGTTATTGAAACTATGGGACTCGTAAATTTTGATAAACATGCATCTGCTAAACTTTTCGATGAATTCCCATATTACATTGTGGTTTTGCTTGGTGTAGTTTTAGCTCCGGTAATGGAAGAACTTATATTTAGAGGACCACTTACTCTATTTCCAGATAATAAATGGTTTATTTACGTGTTTTACTTTTTCGCATTATCATTCGGACTTGTACATATAACTAACTTTGAAATTACACGAAATGTTATCCTTTTAGCGCCTATTCTTGTGGCACCTCAAATAATTATTGGATTGTTCCTAGGTGTGATTAGATTACAATATGGTTTAGTTTATTCTATGTTGTTTCATGCCATTTATAACGGTATTTTAATTATTCCCGCAATCTTATTTCTCTCTAGTTATGACTAAAAACGAGTTAAAAGAGTTTCTAGATGAAAAGGTCATCCTCTACAATAACCCTAAGTTTATTGAAAGTGACCCCATTCAAATCCCACATCAGTTTAGTGTAAAAGAGGATATTGAAATCTCCGGGTTTTTAACCGCTACTATTTCTTGGGGAAACAGAAAAAGCATCATTAAAAATTCGAAATCGATGATGGAATTGCTAGACAATGCGCCTTACGATTTTGTGATTAATCATTCTGAAAATGATTTAGAAACGTTAAAATCATTTGTGCACCGTACGTTTAATGGAGATGATCTGGCTCAGTTTATAATAAGTCTGAAACATATTTATACTAAACATAACGGATTAGAATCACTGTTTGCAAAACATGCAGCAACAGATTCTTTACAACCGTCTATTCATCTATTTAAAAAAGTGTTTTTTGAAAATGAACATTTAAAACGGACTCAAAAACACATTAGTGATCCGTTGAAAAATTCGGCTGCGAAACGTATTAATATGTACCTAAGATGGATGATTAGAAACGACAACGCTGGTGTCGATTTTGGTATTTGGAATAGCTTATCTCCTTCTCAACTCTCCTGCCCATTAGATGTGCATTCAGGAAATGTAGCTCGGAAGTTAGGTGTTTTAACTAGAAAACAAAATGACGGGAAAGCTTTATCTGAATTAGATCTTGCATTGCGCAAACTTGATAAAACCGATCCTGTAAAATACGACTTTGCGCTTTTTGGACTTGGAGTATTCGAAGGGTTTTAATCTCTCTTTTACTATATTTATAACACATTACTGGTCTTCATTATCAAAAATTAATCACCTATGAAACACTATTTATCTATAATTTTCATCTTCTCTACGATTTACAGTTTTTCTCAAACTTTAAAAATCCCAATAGATACCATGGTTGTTACCACACACACAACCACTATAAAAAACCAAAGCATTTCATATACAGCAACCACAGGTATGCAACCTGTTTGGAATAAAAAAGGTGATCCTATTGCCTCTCTATATTATACCTATTACGAACGTAATAATGTTAAAGATAAAGCAAACCGACCTTTACTAATATCATTTAATGGAGGCCCGGGTTCTGCTTCCGTTTGGATGCATATCGCTTACACAGGTCCTAAAATTTTAAATCTTGATGATGAAGGCTACCCAATACAACCTTATGGAGTAAAGGACAATCCAAATTCTATTTTAGACATAGCAGATATTGTTTATGTTAATCCTGTAAACACAGGATACTCAAGAATGATTCCCGATAAAGAAGGGAAATTTCCTAAACAAGAACTCTTTTTTGGTATAAACGCAGATATAGAATATTTAGCCGAATGGATAAATACATTTGTTTCTAGAAAAAACCGTTGGGAATCGCCCAAATATATTATAGGCGAAAGCTATGGTGGTACACGCGTTATGGGCTTAGCAAAGGAATTACAGTCTAGACAATGGATGTATTTAAACGGCGTGATTATGGTTTCTCCAGCAGATTATAAAATATACAGTACTAATCAACCCATATATTCAGCATTAAACTTACCGTATTTTGCTGCAACAGCGTGGTATCACAATGTATTACCCGCAGAATTACAGCAAAAAGATTTATTAGATGTACTTCCTGAAGTCGAAAACTATGCCATTAACAACCTTATGCCTGCCATCGCAAAAGGTGGTTTTATTTCGGAAACTGAAAAACAAGAAGTCGCAAAAAAAGTAGCCTATTTTTCTGGATTAACAGAACAAGAGGTTTTACAATATAATTTAGATGTACCAAATAGTTATTTCTGGAAATCATTACTACGTGATGAAACCGGACAAACTATTGGGCGTTTAGATTCTAGATATTTAGGAATTGATAAAACAGATGCAGGAATTTCTCCAGATTATAATGCAGAAATTACGTCTTGGGCGCATTCCTTTACACCTGCTATTAACTATTATATAAGGGAAGAACTAAATTTTAAAACCGATGTAAAGTATAATATGTTTGGTGATGTAAATCCTTGGAACAAAGAAGGCAATAACGTAAGAGAGGGATTAAGACAAGCCATGGCAGAAAACCCATATTTAAAAGTACTTATACAATCTGGATATTATGATGGCGCCACTACTTATTTTGGAGCTAAATACACGATGTGGCAAGTAGACCCGAGTGGAAAAATGAACGACCGTTTTACCTTTAAAGGCTATAGAAGCGGACATATGATGTACTTGAGAAAAGACAATTTAATCTCTGCAAATGATGATATTCGTGAGTTTATAAAGAATGCTTCCAGTAACGGTAAAGCTGCAAAATATACGAAGAAATAAGACTTCCTATTTCTAATAAAAGAACACAATACGCTTGGTTGGCTTTAAGTTTAACCAATCGTTTTTTTATTTTGATTCAGTCGCGTCCTAAATAATATTATATGTTCATTTTTTTCATCGATAAAAAGATCCTTAAACTTCGCTCTGGATAAACCAAGCCAAAAAAATCTAGGCTTACGAACTTTTATCTAAATTTTTCGTTCACCATCTAAATTTAAAGAACTCGCTACTAAAATTCAACAAAATAGAGACATTCGTTTAACTCAAACAACTTTAAATTTTACGATACTTTCACTTCAAATTTTACGATAAATTTTCGATAGGCCAACCAAAAAAACAAAATGCAACTTATATAGAAAAAGTACCTCCCTCAGCACAACTAGTTCCATAAAGACAGCAGTGGCAAATCTTTTTAAAAAAAAGAGAGTAATCGTTTAAGACGTTATTGATTTTGATTATTAACTATTCTACTATGTTTATGTTTAACGAATTACATTCAACAATTTTTCATAAGCTTCCCTAGGCTGTCCTCTGAAATAGACTTTCCCACAATACATATAATTGAATTTTTCAAAGATGTTAAGCATCGCTAAATTATCAAAATTAGTATCTGCTTTTATGCTGTAAATCTTATTCTCCAGAGCATAATCTTCAATGTGTTCCATTATTATTTTAGCTAGACCTTTACCGACATAACGTTCTGAAACAGCTATGCGATGGAACACCACAAAATCTGAATGGCTTAACCAAGTGCCTTCAATGTTTTCATATTCAGGTTCATCATTAATTAAAATCGCAGTATATCCAACAATAGTTCCATGATCAGTTAAAACAAAACCAACGCGGTTCTCAATATCCTTTTTTATAACATCAAGGTTGGGATAACCATCTTGCCATTGATTACTTCCGTCTTGCTTTCTTCTTTCGATGGCGTGTTTTAAAATATCCCAAATCAACTGTTTCTCGGAGATTTCTGCTTTTCTAAATTGATAACTCATGGTTTATTATTGTGTTCTTTATATAATGAATGCTAACGCTTAGTTATAAGTATAATTGAAGATTTATATGTAAGGATTTTTCAAAAAAAATCAGGAATAAATTTTAAATTGATTTTACCACAGTACATTATTAGTTTTTCAATCTTGATGTTCGTAGCCTAGTTCTTCATTTTTATCCCAAAAAGACATAAACAATTCGGAAGGTGAACCTTTTTTAGAAACCCAATCAGCAACAATTTGGATTGCAATTTCTAAATCTTCCATATAAGCCATTCTTCCATCGCTACCTCTAATTCCTTTTTCATCTTTTTTAGCGCCTCTATTAATCAAAACATTTTTTTCATCATAGATTATTCTTCTTACTTGTTCGTTCTCTTTACCTTTTGGTAAACTATCCTTAAGAAGTTTTGTCAGACCGTGATAATAAAGTTGAAATTTCTCAACTGGGTCATCAATAGTTTGTCCAAGTAATTTTACAGCTTGATTTTCTATAGTTAATTCTGAATCTATATTAATTGTAAGCTGTTCTCCTTTTATTTCTTCAGACTTTTGAAGAATTTCTAATCTTTCTATATCTGCTTTTGATAGTTCTCTTTTTTTCTTTTCTATGTTTTTGTTCTCTTCTTTTTTCATATTATACTTCTAAAAGTTCTCTTATTTTATCTGCGGCGATTCCTAAAGATTCAGCATCCCAATTTGAAACATTTAAATTCTTAGTTGCTAAATTGATATCAGGAAAATATTCCTTATAATATCCCCAATAATTATTTCCTAATTCTGATTGTCTCCATTGGTATTGCGAATAAATTACACAAGGATGTATTTGACATTCTTTTGCAAATCTCTTCACAATTAATGGGTTATCTATTAATTTCTCTATATACCTCATTTTTTCTGAAGATAATAGATACTCTGAAGCAAATTCGTTTGCTTTATCTTCTTGTAAAAGGAATAAATCAGGTTCTCCTGATAAATGAAATTTTGTGTTTTCAATCGTTTCTAAATCGAATAGAACGTGATTTAACTCGTGTATAAGAGCGAACCATATAGTTGCATAATTTTTATTGAAATCAGTGATAACAATACAAGGTTTATTATTTATAAAAAACGTTGCTCCTCGAATTTGAGTTTTAGGTAAAGAAGGTTGAAATACTACTGTAACTCCTATATTAAATAATGCTTGAAAAATAGTTAATAATCCTTTTTCGACATTTTGAGTGTAAGGTTTTATTTTTGGAATTAAATCTATTAAATTTTCTCGCGAATATTCATTTGGATTATCTATTAATTCAAAATACTTGTATGAAGATTTAATCCAAAAGTCTTTCATTTTATCACTATACGACCTTTTTGTTCTACTATATAAAGCATCGTTTAGTTCTTTTTCATAATCATAGATTGAATCAAGTTCGAAAAATTTGCATATTCTTATTGTTAGGTTTTCTACTGAATCATCAATTTTAATAAAGCCTAGACTAGCCAAAGTTTTTAAATCAAAATTCTTATTAATATAAGTTATATCCATCGAGTTTTGCAATTCTTTTATTTCCTCTCTAGGTCTATCTTTAAAATGTAGAACTAATAAATCTTCTAGACTTAACTCTAAAAACTCTCCAAGTTTTAGTAAGTTTAATATATCAGTTTGTTTTGAAGATTTTTTTAATATAGCATCTAAGCTTTTTCTTTGAATTCCAGAAAGTCTTTCAAAATGAGTTTTGCTTAAGCCACTAGATTTAAGTTTGTCTTTTAGTAATTTTTCAAAGTCTTTATTTGCTGTAAAACTTTTATCTAATATTTCGCTAATCATATAATTGCGGTAAATTTACCTCAAATATAATTAAAATACCGAAACAAACAACGGTAAAAAGGTAAAATTACCTCGATTATTTTATTTTAGAAAACTTACTTATAACATAAATATACTAAACACATGCTCTATAAACTTTTTTCAAGCCAATTATAAATATCAAATCCATTCTCAAAGTTATATGAATGTCCGCTTTCTGTTATGATGTAGTGTTTTAATTAACTTAATGTCAAATCGAGCCGAGTCGAGATCGTATATAATGGTTTTCGACTCCGCTCTAACTGACAATAACAAGTATTATGTGTTAACAGACATATACCCTAATGGAATTATAACTGTTAAATCACAAGAGATAAACATAATAAAACAAAAAAATCCAGCTAAACAGCTGGATTTTTTATAATCTATAAAATGTAACTCTAAATATTACTTCGCAATATTTACAGCTCTTGTTTCTCTAATAACCGTCACTTTTACTTGACCTGGATAAGTCATATCCGTTTGAATTTTCTGTGAGATCGTAAATGATAAATCAGATGCATTTTGATCTGTTACTTTTTCACTTTCAACAATCACACGTAATTCTCTACCCGCTTGAATAGCATATGCTTTTTTAACACCTGGGAAACCGAATGCGATATCCTCAAGATCTTTTAAACGTTGGATATAACTATCTAAAACTTGACGTCTTGCTCCCGGTCTTGCTCCTGAAATAGCATCACAAACCTGAACGATTGGCGCTAATAACGATTTCATTTCGATTTCGTCGTGGTGAGCTCCAATAGCGTTTATAACATCGTCTTTCTCTCCAAATTTCTCAGCCCATTGCATACCTAAAATAGCGTGAGGTGTTTCCATATCTGCTTCTGCATCTGGCACCTTTCCGATATCGTGAAGTAATCCGGCACGTTTCGCTAATTTCGGATTCAATCCTAATTCTGCTGCCATAATTCCACAAAGCTTAGCTACTTCACGCGAGTGTTGTAGTAAGTTTTGACCGTAAGACGAACGGTATTTCATACGTCCTACCATTTTAATAAGCTCTGGATGTAAATTATGAATTCCAAGATCGATTACCGTACGTTTTCCAACTTCAATAATTTCTTGTTCAATTTGCTTTCTTGTCTTCTTAACAACTTCTTCGATACGTGCTGGGTGAATACGTCCGTCTGTTACTAATTTGTGTAACGATAAACGCGCGACTTCACGTCTTACAGAATCGAAACAAGATAAGATAATAGCTTCTGGCGTATCATCAACAATAATTTCTACACCTGTGGCAGCTTCAATAGCGCGAATATTTCGACCTTCACGACCAATAATTCTACCTTTAACATCATCACTTTCAATATTAAATACAGACACACAGTTATCTACCGCTTCTTCCGTACCAATACGCTGAATAGTATTTATAATAATTTTTCTTGCTTCTTGTTGTGCAGTAAGTTTTGCTTCTTCTAACGTGCTTTGAATGTAAGATAATGCATCATTTTTAGCTTCTCCTTTTAAAGATTCTACTAATTGTGATTTTGCTTCTTCTGCAGATAAACTAGAAATAACTTCTAATTGGTCAATCTGGCTTTTATGAAGACGTTCAATCTCATCTTCCTTTTTATCTAAAAAGTCTAGTTTATAGTTATAGTCTTTTACTTTAGCATCAATCTCAGAATTTAATTTTTTATTTTTAGAAAGCTCATTAGATAATTGAGACTCTTTATCTCTAGTACGTTTTTCGGCATCAGCCATTTTTTTGTCGCGACTTAAAATCACTTTTTCGTGCTCAGATTTAAGTTCTATAAACTTTTCTTTAGCTTGTAATATTTTATCTTTTTTAATAGATTCACCATCATTATTGGCGTCTTTTATAATTTTTTGAGCTTCCGATTTTGCATCAGAAACAACTTTCGATGCATTGCTTTTCTCTAAAGCTTTGGCTATTACAAAGCCGATTATTACGCCTAGTAGCGCTCCTCCTGCAATTAATATAATTGAGTTCTCCATGGGTTCAGTTAGTAGTATTATTTATATATAAAAAAAGCCTGTACCGGTTCTATAGTTTTGTATAAACTCCTTATATACAAGTTTAGGGTTAACAAGCTGATCAAGGATCTGCCCAAAAACCAAAAATAAATTTGGTGATAGCAGCATGCTTTTACAACTTAAACTCACCCTTTTTAAAGAATTAACGTTGAGTTTATCAAAAAAAATGACCAATACAGGCAGTAACTTTGTTTCTTTTAAAGACCGTTAAGAATTCAGTTGTTCGTTTAATAAGCGATTTAAAGCTGTTAACTTCTCCTCGACATGTTCACTAACCGATTCCGTATCTATTTGTTTTTGTTCTACTTGAGATGCAAATTGTAAAGCACACATGGCTAAAACATCTTGTTTATCTCTCACAGAATAACTTTGCTCAAATTGCGTAATCATAGCTTCAATTTGCTTTGCTGCCTTACGTAATCCTTCTTCTTGCTCTGGAGCAATAGTTAACGGATATACTCTATTAGCAATAGAAAGTTTAATTTTCAGCATTTCTGACATAAAATCAATTTATGATTTCATTATTCCGAGAGTTGTGAAATACAATAATCTATCTCTCTTACTAATGAATTTATTTTAAGCTTTGTTTCCTTTTTGTTATCGTCACTGCCAAGCATGCTTTTTGCAATTTTGAGTGCATCATATTTTTCAGCCCAAGCTTCAATTTCTTGTTTTTGGGATTGAAGGTTATGCTGAGATTGATTTAAATCCTCTTGTAGTTTGGCATTAGATTGCTGTAACGCATCAACTTTGCGCAGCATCTTGCCAATTTTATCTTCTAGAGCATCTACAATTTCTTCAATATTACTCATTTACAAATACCATACTTATCTCACA
Organism: Formosa sejongensis; assembly: GCF_033447105.1. Lineage (NCBI taxonomy): Bacteria > Pseudomonadati > Bacteroidota > Flavobacteriia > Flavobacteriales > Flavobacteriaceae > Formosa > Formosa sejongensis. The sequence goes on along the minus strand of NZ_JAWQUN010000004.1, from coordinate 51,208 downwards.
AAGTTAACATACCTAGGTAAAAATAACAATTGTTTTGCCTATAAAATTAAAAATACTTTGTTGTATCTCATTTTCAATATGATGAGAGGCTAATGTGAGATTATACTTTGCATATTGGCTTCAAATAATTACATTAGTGCCTCAATTTTAATATATGCGAATTCCTTTATTATTATTTCTTTTAATTCCTTTTGTACTTTTTTCACAAAACCCTTATCCTCAAGATTATTTTAGTAATCCGTTGGACATTCCTATTGTTTTGGCTGGAACTTTTGCCGAATTAAGATCGAATCATTTTCATTCAGGAATGGATATTAAAACACAACAGCGCGAAGGTTTAAAAGTTTTAGCTGCTGCTGATGGTTTTGTAAGCCGAATTAAAATTTCTCCTTTTGGTTATGGTAAAGCACTTTACATTACACATCCTAACGGTTATACCACCGTATATGCGCATTTATCTAAATTATCGCCAAAGATTGAAGCTTATTTAAAAGAACACCAATACGAAGCAGAATCTTATGCTATAGAATTGTTCCCTCCTATTAAAGCATTATTAGTTAATAAAGGCGAACTTATTGCATATAGCGGAAATACGGGAAGTTCTGGTGGACCGCATTTGCATTTTGAAATTCGCGATAAAAACGAGCATCCTATAAATCCTATGCTATTTGGAATTAATACGAAAGATTCTACTAGACCTGTAATTAGTAGTTTATACGCCTACCCTATTGGTGAAGATTCTCAGATAAATAAATCGGATAGTAAACAGAAAATTAGAATAACAAAACAGGCCGATGGTAATTTTATTGCAGAATCTATAGAAGCCGTTGGAAAAATAGGTTTCGGAATTGAAACTGTAGATCGTCAAGATTTAGCGCCTAATAATAATGGCGTGTATAACATACAAACGCAATTTAATGGCACCCCAAATTTTGAAATCGATTTTACCACATTCTCTTTTCTAGAAACTAACGATATTAACCGTCTTATAGATTACGATGTTTATAAAAATGAAAAAGACCGTATTCAGAAATTATTTATAGACACCAATAACGAATTAAGTTTATATAAAAACACTGTAGATTATGGTTATTTAACTATTGCAGATAGCACTTCGGGAGTTTATAAAATAAAAGTAAGCGATTTTGAAGGCAACGATACTTGGGTTACCGTTTCTATAGACGGCAAATACAATGCAGATATTTTAAAGAAATCGCCAGAAGTTACTCCATATTATATATACGAAAATCAAGCGGCTACTTTATCGGAAGAAAACGTAACTGTAAACATTTATAAAAACACCTTTTACGACGATTTCTTTATCGATTTTAAAGTCTCTAACGACATTTTGCAATTGCTTCCTATTGGTCATGCCGCACGCAAAAAATTCAGTATAACTTTCGACATTTCGAAATATAACGATGCCGATAAATCAAAATTATATATTGCAGAACTCGTGGGTTACAATAAATGGCCAAGCTATTCTACAACTACACGAAAGGACAATACTTTAACCACATTTACTAAATATTTAGGGTATTACACTTTGGTTTCCGATACTATAGCGCCAACCATAGTGCCTTTAAATTTTAAAGATGAACAGTGGATTAGTAGCTCAAAAACACTAAAAGTTAAAATTACAGATGACAAGTCTGGTATTTCGGATTACAGAGCAACTATTAACGGAAAATGGATTTTAATGGAATATGAGTATAAAACAAATTCCTTAACTTACGATTTTAACGACCAGATAAGCACAGAAGCTCACAACGATTTTAAACTAATAGTAACCGATAATGTAGGAAATAGTTCTACTTTTGAAGCTAGGTTTCACAGAAAATAATGAACATAACTATCAACCACAGGCGTTTCCTTTTAAACGTATTCTATTTTTTAATCCCTTTGTTTTCCTTTGCGCAAAATGGAACTTTACATGGTATTATATTAGACGAATTAAACCAACCTATTACTAACGTAAGTATTAAGGCTGGCAATCTCGGAACTCAGACTAATGCGAATGGTTTTTACGCTATTAAAATACCTGATAGTAAAAACATAACAGTAGTTTACTCACATATTTCTTTTAAATCTGTAACTGCGAATTTTAATTTAAAAGATGGCGAGACTTTCGAGTTTAATCCTGTAATGAATACTAATGTTGAACAAATTGAAACAGTAGTACTTTCAGGATCTACACGAAAAGATGTACGAGGAATTGTTACCATAAACCCTGCCGTTATTAGACAAATCCCAGGAGCAAATGCAGGAATAGAAAACTTATTAAAAACACTTCCAGGCGTAAGTAGTAATAATGAATTAAGTACCCAATATTCTGTGCGTGGTGGAAATTACGATGAAAACTTAGTATATGTAAACGGTATAGAAGTTTACCGTCCGTTTTTAGTCCGTTCTGGACAACAAGAAGGATTGAGTTTTGTTAATACTTATATGGTTCAGAATGTAGATTTCTCTGCTGGTGGTTTTCAAGCTAAATATGGCGACAAATTATCTTCGGTTTTAGATATTACATATCGCAAGCCTACACATTTTGCTATAAATGCCGATTTAAGCTTACTTGGCGGAAGTCTTACTATAGAAGGGGTTAGTAAAGATTCTAAATTAACGGGGCTTATTGGTATGCGTTACCGAGACAACAGTTTATTGGTAAATGCTAAAGAAACAGTTACCAATTACGATCCTAAATTTGCAGATATTCAGACGTATTTCACATATCAATTTACAGATAAATTTAGTGTAAACTTTTTAGGAACAGCTTCTATAAATAAGTACAATTACGAGCCTGAAACACGCCAAACTAATTTTGGTACGTTAAACGACCCTATGGCATTGTTGGTGTATTACGACGGAGAAGAAAAAGATGCATACAATATGCTTTTTGGTGCCTTACATGCCTCTTATAGCGTTAACGACGATTTAAATATAGATTTAATAGCCTCTACTTACCATACTACAGAAGAAGAATATTTCGATATTTCGGCTCAATATAGATTAGGTGAAGTAAATAGTAATATCGGAGATGAAGATTTAGGTGAAGTTGAATATAGTGAAGGTATTGGAGGACAACTTAACCACGGTAGAAACGATTTAGACGCCCTAATTTCAACAGTACAACTAAAAGGGAACTATGCACTTAATGAAAATAATTTCGATTTTTCTGCAAAATTCACCAACGAAAATATTCGTGACAGAATAGTTGAATGGGAAATTATAGATTCCGCAGGTTTTTCTATAAATCCACCAAAATTAAGAGACCCCAACAATCAGCCTTACGAACCTTATGAAGGTCCTTTGGTTGCTTTTCAAAATGTAAGAGCCACTAATAACACCACAATTAATAGATTCCAAGCCTATGGACAATGGAGTCGAAGATTTGATTTGGGTGATCATGAAATTTGGGCAAATGCCGGAGTACGTTCCCATACCTGGACCGTAAGTGGTGATGGTATAGAAAGTACAACACAAACGGTTGTGAGTCCACGTGCACAATTTGCTATAAAACCAGATTGGAAACACGATATGCTTTTTAGAGTGTCTGGAGGTTTATATTATCAGCCACCATTTTACAGAGAGTTAAGAGACTCTACAGGAACTGTAAATCCGAATGTGAAAGCTCAAAAATCGATTCAATTTGTATTAGGAAACGATTATAGTTTTGAAATTTGGGAACGTCCATTTAAATTAACAACAGAAGCTTATTATAAAAAAATGACGGATGTTAACGCCTATACCGTAGAAAACGTTCGTATTCGTTACCAAGCCGATAACAATGCTGAAGCGTATGCTTACGGATTAGATTTACGTATAAATGGTGAGTTTGTTCCAGGAACAGAATCTTGGTTTAGTTTCGGGTATTTAAAAACGGAAGAGAATATAGACGATCGTGGTTATATTGCAAGACCAACAGACCAACGATTAAAATTTGGAGCACTGTTTCAGGATTACGTTCCGAAGTTACCGGCTATGAAAATGTATTTAAATTTGGTATATAATACAGGTTTACCAGGAGGTTCGCCTAGCTATGCAGACCCTTACGATTACCAAAGCAGATTACCCGATTATAAACGTGTAGATTTAGGATTGCAATATGTGATTGTGGGTGAAGACAAAGTGTTTGATAATGGTTGGAAGAAGCCTTTTAAATATCTGTCTGTTGGTTTCGAGATTTTTAATGTCTTCGATGTTCAAAACTCTATAACCAATACTTGGGTTCGCGATGTATACAGTAAACGCCAATATGCAATCCCTAATTACTTAACTCCAAGAGTTTTTAATGTAAGAACGACCATGACGTTTTAAATTAAGCATTAGAATTCTGAATAATTACACCTCATATAAAACACCCTGTTTTATCTTATTAATAGAGGGTGTTTGGATGAAGGTACTTAAATTTTTAAGCTAGATTTACAATGTATATCCAAATATAACTGACAATGTTTTGTAGTCTGAGTACCATAAATCATAACTATTAAGAACATCTCTAGAGAATAAATATCGAACTTCTAAACTATATTTTTTATTGAATTTGTATCCTCCACCAAAAGCAAAATCATTAGTCGTATTTATTTCTAACTCTCTCCCTGAATCAAAATTAATGACGGAATTTCCGCTAAAATCGAAAACATAGGATACATTTACAAAAAGCTGTGAGTTTTCATTTAAATTAAAATAGTGTCTCACTCCTACTGGTAATTCAATTGATGAATAATCTACATCAACTTTATAGTCTTCTATTTCCATATCAGATTTAAAATATTGATAGGTCGGCTCCACAATTATTGCCCATTTATTTCGGTTCATTGGCAAAAAATTTTCTACTTCTACTCCAAATCGAAACGAAACCGTGTTACCAAAATCTGTATCTAGATATTCAAAACTATTATTTTGAATAGAAAGTGAAGAACTGTTAATTCCTGGTCTAATTGTAAAATTAAATATATCTTTTTTTTGTTTCTCTACGTAATTAACAAAGTCTTGATTTTCACACGTATTATATTTAACAAAAAACTTGACTAAATCCTCTCTCTCATACTCTACGTATTGCATTTTGTCTTTTTTAATTGTAGAACATTTTAAATTATCCCACAATTGTTGTCTATACATATTGTTTTCACCAAGTTTACTGTTTGGTAATTCATAATTCTTAAATACTAACTGTTCAATTTTAGAATCATTTAAGCTGTAAAAGTATCTTTTTAGCTTTCCGTCTTCAATATATTCATACAAAGTTGCATTACCCTTAACTAACACTCTTAATAATAAATATTCAGATTTAAAAGTAGGGTTCCTATCTGAAGTTAAATCTGTAAGACTTGATGTCGATCTATCAATATCTACAGTCTCCTTCTGATATTCTGAAACGTTATAAATTCCAAACTCTTGAATATCTTCAATGCTTATATCTTGAGTTTCGCCATGATCTGAAAGCATATATTTTATTTCAGTTGGATTGTTTAACCAATCTACATTTTTAATTAAACATTCCGTTTTCTGATTGGCGTTATTAATAAAATATCCTTTTTCGAAAGCGATTTGGGAAAAACAATTAATACTCAGGATTGTGGTAAAAAATAATAGTAAGTAGGTTTTCATTTGTTTAAGTTAATTTTTATTTTAAAGATACAAGTCTCTATAAACTTGATGAGTTAGGCTCTAAATATATATAATTTCCTACATTTTATTGTGATTTAAAAATAAAAGTCTGAATCTAAAAATCATAAAATCTTTTATTTATACATTTAAATTAACATATTAAACAGAATTACCATGAAAAGGTTTAGCCCTGATTGAAGCGGCATCCTTTTTTATTGTTTTATAAAAAAGATATAGTGTAAAGCAGGAAATAGCTCCTAAAAGCTTTCAAATACATGGCTGTTTAACCAATTAAAGGATAGAATTGAGGTTTTAAATTATAGTTTCATAATGTTCAACTGTAGGGAATGGCTCATAATAATGATGTAATAAGGCTTTCCATTTTAGATATTCTTCAGATGTTCTAAAACCAATGTTGTGGTCGTCTATAGATTCCCAATTTACAAGTAAAATGTATTTATTTTCTTGTTCAACACATTTTTTTAAGGTGTGATTTTTATACCCTTTTATTGCGCTAATATATTTACCAGCGTGTATAAAATCCGTTTCAAACTGCTGATTTTTTCCTTCTTTAATGTTTAAAATTGCGACTTCAAGTATCATAGTATTCAGGTTTAATACATTTTATTTGGGTTGGCTGATGTTTTTGGTATTTGTTGGATGGAATCCCAATGTTCCACAATTTTTCCATCAGTATCAAATCTAAAAAAATCCATGGTAACATATTCATCATTATCTGGCCAAGATTGAAATGTATGAAGCGCCACTAAATCGTGCTCTGAGATCACTCTTACAAACTCAATAGATTTATTTGGAAACTCCGTCTGCATACGTTCAAAGTATGTTATAAAACCTTCTGTTCCGTTTTCTACTGCTGGATTATGTTGTATATATTCGGAACCCACATATAATTCTATTGCCTTTCTGGGGTTACCTTCATATGCCATTTTATAGAATTCCTCGGCATTCTTTTTCATGTTTTCGTTCATAATAATATTTTCTACTTTACTTATTTATCCTTTAATTGCTAATCATAGTTTAGTTTAAATCGTATAACTTATTCCTAATTAATGACATATCTGATTTGGTTTTCGAAATGAGATTTTTACTGACTGTAATTTCAAAAAAAACTTTTATTGGATTTAATCTTTAGTTTCAATTTATTAGATAGTCCATTCCCTTTTACCCAATCTAAAATACAAATATAAATGGTAATCTATAATCGATTTAATTTCATTAATTATGATAAACCAGTTATTAATTATGTTTTTAGATAAATTATGTACGTAAATTTTAATCTTATATTTGAATATAAATTTCGCCTGTATTCATGAATAAAAAAACAACTATAACAAAAGCACCTTGGCCAACTAAAGCCGCCATGGAACAGGTTTACAACTTAAACCTTTGGGGACAAAACAAATCTGATTTTTATTCTGGTAATGGTTCTCATCAGCCAGAACTTGTAAATCCATATATTGAGGTCGTAACTTCATTTTTAAACACTTTTACGTCCCCATTAGTAGTTTGTGATTTAGGTTGTGGCGATTTTAATATTGGGAAAAATTTGATGCCATTTACCAAAAAATATATAGCTGTAGATATTGTAACAGATCTTATAACACGTAATAAAGACATATTTAAAAATGATAATTTAGAATTCTACTGTTTAGATCTTGCTAAAGATGATTTACCTGCTGGAGATTGTGCCATTTTAAGACAAGTACTGCAACACATCTCGAATGTTGAAATACAAAATATTCTGAATAAGTTAATCGACTATAAATATGTTATTATAACCGAACATTTACCTGTTGGCGATTTTATTCCTAATAAAGATATTATATCAGGACAAGGTATAAGACTAAAAAAACAAAGTGGTGTAAACGTATTGGCTCCACCTTTTAATTTTAAGATAAAAGCAGAAACACAATTATTATCTATAGTCTTAAATGATGGAAAAGGCGTTATTGTAACGACCTGTTATCAGCTAAATTAATATAATATTTAAAGAACTCAGAAAACTAATAAGTTTAATAATCGTTATTCTGTTTTAAACACGCTACTAATTGCTGTTTCTACTCTAACAATAAGTACAATCACGGATAGTATAATTAATATAGCGCATATAATTTTAGCCGTTATTATAGTTGGCTGATAAACAAATCCCATCAAACCCATCAGCGCTAAAACTAAACCTAATTTCATAAACTCTTTAGAAGAATACTGCTGTGCAAAATCCCATCTCGCTTGATTTTTCATAGAACTTCGTGTACGATAACCATAAAAGCTATTTATGTTACGAGGAGGAAATTTAAAGAGAATAAAGCCAACGACTAAAAAAATTAGACCTGTAGTAGTTGGAAGTAAAAACATTAAATTAGTAGACATATTTAATTCTATCAGTTAGAGTTATCATTCTAAAGATATTAAATTATTATTATCTAACGTGCAAGCTTTCACTTTAAAAGCCTATGCACTACATCTCCGCTGAAAACATAAATGTAGCCAAGGCCCATATTATCGCAGATAATATACCTCCTATAATTGCAAAATGACGGAAAGAATAAATACCCAACCCATAAATAATAGTATTGGTTTGGTAACCCATGGGTGTAAAGAAACTGAAATTAGCAGCAAATAAGATAGACAAAATAAAGAACTTGGGATCTAAGTTTAAACCTGCCGCAACAGATAGTGCTATTGGCATCATGATAATAGCAGTTGCATTATTAGAAATAACGCCACTAAAGAGCATGGTAATCCCAAACAATGAAGCGATGACTAGCATAGGACTTTCACCTTGAAGCAAACCAATTAAATTTTCTGACAGCCAAGCTTCTGCTCCAGTGTTTTTCATGGCAATACCTATGGGAATTAGGCCTGCAAGCAAGAAAATGACTTCCCAATTTACTTCCTTATAAACTGTATTTAATTTTAAGCAATTAAAAACCAGTAAGAGAAAAACGCCAACAATTGTACTTTTTACAATCGGAAATAAGCCGCTCGCTGCTAGTCCTATAGTAATAAGTAAAATAGCTAATGAGATATATTTTTTACGTGTATTAGGAAACGTACTGCTCGATAATTGCTGCATCACAACAACGTGATCGATACTTTCCAATTTATCTACTTCATCGTCGTTTATTTGAATTAGCAGTCTATCACTTACCTTTAGCCTAATTTTATCTTCACGCTTTCTTATTAATCGCTCTTTTGTATTACGGATATTAATACGCTTTTTAATAGCTAGCGGAATAGCCTCCATAATCATTGCTGGTTTTATATCGCCAAGGCGCTTGCCTAATAACTCAGAATTTGGTAAAATTAAAAGCTCTACAATATGAGTTTCTTTCTTTGAAGATTGTTTTACTTTTTCCTCATTATCTAGATTTTCTTCAATATCACTTTCCTCTGTTTTAGATTCATTAAATAAAGTGATTCCTTCTGTTTCCTTCGCTTTTAGAAGATTGTCCATGCTAGAATTAACAAGAAGAATATCCCCTTCTTTTAGGGTTATATATTTTCCAGGCGCATTCGTTGTCATACCATCACGCGTCATTTTAAGCAATTGAATATCAGGATTAGTAAATAAAAAAGTTTCCCCAATAGTCTTACCTATTAAAGTCGACTCCTTATTAATACAGAGTTTAGTAATAAAATCTTGAAGCTCCTTTTCGAATTCTTTAGTGTTCTTAGAATCGTAAGGCAGTAAAAATGACAATGCCGTAACTACCACTACTCCTACTCCAAGGAAAATAAGTCCGTAGTTTGTAAATTCGAAAAAAGATAGTTTAGAAACGCCACTTTGTTCTGCAATTGCATTTACAATCAAGTTGGTCGATGTGCCCATTAACGTACAACTCCCTCCTAAAATACCAGCAAAAGAGATAGGTAATAAAAGTTTCGATTGAGAAATCCCAAAGCGTTGATGCAGCTCGTTAGTAAGTTTCACAAAAACAATTACCACTGCGGTAGTACTAATAAATGCAGATATACTTGCCACAACAAGCATAATTACAGGAGTGAGTATCAAAAGAGGTAAACCCTTGAGTACAGTCATTGATTCGGACAACATATTAATTACTCCATTTTGCTCCATGGCCGTAGCAATAATCATGAGCATAAGAATGGTAATGGTGGCGGTATTACTAAAGCCTGTAAGTGCCTCTTCGGGAGATAGAAAACCACATATAAGAAGCGAAGCCAAAACGAAAATGGAAATTTTATCAATAGAGAAAAGCTCGAGCGCAAAAAAAACGAGGCTCAATCCCAATATACCAAATATGATAATGATCTCGGTGGTCATAAGTGCAATAGCATTTGTTTTAAAACTTAGCTAAAGAGTTCTTTTAAATTTATTTCTAAGCAGTTATGCTCCTATTTAGTAATTCAAAGTCAGTTTTTAATCAAGCCTTTTCTGTTTTTACTAAAATCTAAATTAAGAAAAATTCATGTACACAAATTAGTTTTTATTAACTCAAATGAGATTATTAATGGTCTAAACACAGTCCATTATACAATTTACTATACTTTATTTAGTACTAGTTGAAGTTCGGTTTGGATTTTATTCTTATTAGAAAATAAACCTAACACTTAATAAATTTAGTATTCTGTTTATTACTCATATAATCGGACTTAAAAGTTAAGGTTTCGTTTATTCCAAGTTTGACAACTAACTCCAATTGTAGCAACAGTCTAAAATGTTCTATAAACCCAAGTGTTAAATTGAAAAAGGAAGCTTGTAACACCTGGATAAAACCAAGAACTGAATATCATATTTTGCTTTTATTTATTATTAAAATTCAATTACAAAATCTCCCAGACCGTATTAAACAAATATATTATGGTTACGTTTAAACACCACCTTATGTTTCCTACATATAATTATAATCAGGCTTATTTTTATGCAAAAAAAACAATTTCCCTTCTCAGATAGTTTCTGTTTACAAGGTTTTCAAGTAGAGTTTTATCTTACTACCAATCTGTGAATCTCAATTAATTTCTTTACTCTTTTTCCAATTAAATACTTAAATAACCTACTTCTTGGGCAACATCACCTGCATATATTTCCTTCTAGTTTTAATCAGTTTATATCTAAAATCGTCAAAATACAGGCTTAAAATCAAAATAAGAGCTGCAAAAATTAAGGTATTCAGTTTTAAATTCAATTCAGAGTACAAGAATCCACCTATAAATCCACCAGTAAAAAAGAATAGAATAATAAAAACTCGTAATTTAATATTCGATTTTAATTTTTCTCTATTAGGATGTAGTTTAGGAAACAATAAATGAGACAAGTCTATACCTAAATCTGTAAATAGTCCTGTTAAGTGGGTTGTTCTTACTACAGCGTTCGAAATTTTTGTTACAAAAGAGTTTTGAAGTCCCATCGCAAAAAGCAATAAACAGATAATTAAATCTGGATATTTAATTTCAACAATATTACTGAACAGTCCGATAGATATTAGAATTATAGCTTCTATAAGTGATGGTAATACAAAAACATTAAGCTTTTTATTCTCTTTAAATTTATCGATTAAAAAACTAGACAGAAAGGAACCAAATAGGAAAGCGAAAATATAAAGAAAATATATGGTGCCTTTCCAAAAATCTAAATTGGCAACATCATATATAAACAACGCAAAATGCCCTGTTACGTTGGTTGTTAATTGTTTAAAAGCTAAAAAACCCGTTACATTTACAATTCCCGCCACAAAAGATAAGACCGTTGCTATACGTAGGTTATGTTTTAAAGTACGACTTTTGCCTTGATGTCTAAACATGTATTTTTGTTATGTTTAATTAGTATTGTGCTATAATTTTAGAGTAATTTTGAATTAAGAAACTAAGGTAATATAGTTGAAAATGTAATTTATTACACTTTAAGGATAATGCAAAAAAAAATCTCTATATGAGATTTTTTTTAAGTATTATAAAGCTTTGATAAGTAATTCTGCTGTTGCTGGATTTGTTGCTAATGGCACATCGTGCACATCGCAAATTCTCATAAGCATAAAAATATCTGGTTCGTGAGGATGCTTTTCTAGAGGATCTCTAAAAAACAATACCATATGACACAAGCCTTCTGCTACTCGAGCAGCGATTTGAGCATCTCCACCTAAAGGACCAGATAGATATGGAGTAACTTTAAAACCTGCTTTCTCAACTTTTTGACCTGTTGTTCCTGTAGAAATTAATGAGATATTTTTTTGATCTAAAACTTCACGATTCTCATTTAAAAACTGAACCATTTCAGCTTTCTTACCATCGTGAGCGATAATTGCAATTTCCATTATTCTATATCTTGAGTATGAAATTTCGCTAAACCTTCAATTGGACGTCTGGCAAAATTACCGACAGTAAAATTCATTTCTTTCGCAACTTCTAATATTTCAGCTTTAGCAAAATAAGCTATTGAACCTGCAAAATGAACTGGTACTGTTTTAATTTCTTCTTTAAATTGTAAAATTTGGTTGTTAGCAAACAATCTAATTCCATTTTTAATTAAATTCTGAATGTATTCTGAATCTTTATTTAAGAACATAAACTCAGCAAACGATGCTAAAAATGCATTAGGATTAGGTTGCTTATAAATATTATATTTAATATAATCTGCTTCCAAATTATATTTATCTGCCATAGCTACACGAATTGTTTCTGGCATATTATTAAAATAGTAATCGCGAATTAATTGTTTTCCAAAGTAATTCCCACTAGCGTCGTCCATTAAACTCCACCCTAAAGATTTTACACGTTGGTGTATTTTTGTACCATCGAAATAACTACAGTTAGAACCTGTACCTAAAATACAAACCACAGCGGCTTCTGTTGGTGTATTAATTGTAGAATACACAGCTGCCATAGTATCTTCATCGACAGTAACTTCTGCGTTTTCAAAAAAGCCTTCTAAAACATCTTTTAATTGTTGTTTAGGTTTATCTGTTCCACAACCTGCTCCGTAAAAAAACACATGAGTAACGTCTTTTTTGTACTCGCTTAAAACTTCACTTTTTTTAATAATTTTTTTTAATTTCTTTTCAGAAAGAATTGCAGGGTTTAGACCGTTTGTTCTTACTTTTTCGAGAAGTTGTTTCCCATTTTTATCTACAGCTATCCAATCAGATTTTGTAGAACCACTATCAACTATTAAAATCATAAGTTTAGGTATAAAAAAACTCCACAGAATACTGTGCTTAATACACAATAACTCTGTGGAGTTATTATTAATGAATATAAATTATTTTACTGATGCAATGTGTTGCGCTAAATCAATTAATTTAGTTGAGTAACCATATTCATTATCATACCAAGAAACTAATTTAATAAAGTTATCATTTAATGCCATACTTGCGTTAGCATCGAATGTACTTGTTTTTGGCTCAGATACGAAATCTTGAGATACTACACCTTCTTCAGTATAACCTAAAATACCTTTTAATTCATTTTCAGAAGCATCTTTTAAAGCAGCTTTAATTTCATCCCAAGAAGCACTCTTCTCGATACGACAAGTTAAATCTACAACAGATACATCAACAGTTGGTACTCTAAAAGCCATACCTGTTAATTTCCCATTTAATTCAGGAATTACTTTACCTACAGCTTTAGCAGCTCCAGTTGATGCAGGCACGATGTTGTTTAAAGACGCACGACCTAATCTGTAATCTTTTTTAGATGGACCATCTACTGTGAATTGTGTTGCAGTTGCAGCATGTACAGTTGTCATTAATCCTTCTACGATACCAAATTTATCGTTAATAACTTTAGCTAAAGGCGCTAAACAGTTAGTTGTACAAGATGCATTAGATACAATTGTATCAGTTGCTTTTACATCTTTATGGTTTACTCCCATTACAAACATTGGAGCATCTCCAGATGGTGCAGAAATAGCTACTTTTTTAGCTCCAGCAGTAATGTGCTTTTGTGCACCTTCTAATGAAGTAAAAATACCTGTACAATCTAAAACAACTTCAGCTTCTACAGCATCCCATTTTAAATCTTCTGGGTTACGTTCTGCAGTAATTCTAATTTCGTTACCGTTTACTACTAAATTTCCGTTTTTAGTTGAAATAGTTCCATCAAATTGCCCGTGTACAGAATCGTATTTTAATAAGTAAGCTAAATGATCTACATCTAACAAGTCATTAATACCTACTACTTGAATATCAGGTCTTGTTACTGCTACTCTAAAAGCAATTCTACCTATTCTACCAAATCCGTTAATTCCAATTTTTAATTTTGACATATTCTTAATTTAATGTTTAAGTGGTCATAATATCTGACACACGCAATAATTCTAAGTTAATTTTCGACTGACCTTTTATAGCTTGATCTAAAGGTGTTAAAGACATGACATCGTTTAATAAACCGACCATGTAATTTGTTTTTCCTTCTAACAAACTTTCTACTGCTTTTACTCCCATACGACTTGCCAATACACGGTCGAAGCACGATGGTGAACCTCCACGTTGCATATGTCCTAAAACAGAAACACGTACCTCATATTCCGACATGTGTTCATCTACATAGTCCTTTAATTCAAATACGTTTTTACCAATTTTATCGCCTTCTGCAACGACTACTATACTTGATGATTTTCCAGAGGCTTTACTTCTATGTAAAGATTCTAATAATCTATCTAATCCTAAATTTTCTTCTGGTATTAATACCTCTTCTGCTCCTCCAGCAACACCAACGTTTAGAGCAATATGCCCAACATCGCGTCCCATAACTTCTACAAAGAATAAACGGTCGTGAGAACTCGCGGTATCTCTAATCTTATCGATAACTTCTACCACTGTATTTAAAGCTGTATCGTATCCTAATGTATGAGTAGTTCCAAAAATGTCGTTATCAATTGTTCCTGGGATTCCCATTACTGGCATATCGAATTCTGAACTAAAAACCATAGCTCCAGTAAAACTTCCATCACCACCAATAACAACTAAAGCATCTACGCCTTCTTTTTTTAAGTTTTCGTAAGCTTGTTGTCGGCCTTCTTTGGTCATGAAGTCTTTAGATCTTGCAGTTTTTAAAATGGTACCACCTTTATTAATGATTCCTTTTACACTACGAGCATCCATATTAATGAATTCACCACGAATCATACCTTGATAACCTTGTACAATTCCTACACACTCTATATTATGAAAAGCACATGTTCTGACTACCGCACGAATTCCAGCATTCATTCCAGGAGAATCGCCTCCGGATGTTAAAACACCTATTTTTTTAATGGTTTTTGACATGTTGTATTGATTTATTAGCTAATCTACTAAAGATATTCAACATAAAAAACCACTTTTAAGACTTTTTAACAATGGGTATTAAACTATAACGTTTGAATTGGTAAAAAAGTTAAAAACTTATTTATTAATTAATTAAATGAGGAAATCTGACCCTATTTTTCGTCTGATTTTTCTGGTTTCATATTAATAGAATCGGGAATAACACTTTCAGAATTTGGAGTCTGATTTTCTGAGTTTTCGGAATCATTTTTGTTCTTTTCTCCTTTTAATATTTTATGAAGTAACTCTTTAAAAGTATCAAAATCGACATTATATGAAATTCCTACACCTTGAGTATAACCAATTTCTTCACCAAAATCTTGAATACTGTTTTCTCGGTTAAAAACACTTGCGGTTAATGTCCCTTCTTCGTTAAGTAAAAAGTTAACTTCTATATCTCCTGCAATTACAGTTTGGCTTACACCACCAACAGGTACATCTACATTTCCATTAATCATTACACGGTCGCTAATTTGAGTTTGTAGCGTTACTCCAAACCTATCATCGGTTTGATAATCTGGATTACTTTCCCCCAACTCGTAATTCAGTCCGATATTTAGTTTATTATCACCATCAGAAAACAATCCATTCACAATACCATTTAATCGCTCTGTTAAAGTACCATAAGGATTAATTCCTGATAAACCACTTGCAAAAGATCCTGTGGTTAATAAATACAAAGCTTGATTATCACGATCTTCTTTAGACTCTAATTTATAATTAAGTTCAGATTTTACAGTAGAATTCACATTTGGAAATTCGAAACCAAAATTAACTTCTGGTTTTTCTAACTGATTGGTTAACTCTATTTCTAAATTTATTGGTATACTTTTATTTATAGGATTATCTAAAAGAGGCGATGGATTTGCTTGTGTTTTATAAATCGCTTTAAGATCTATTCTTGCCGCTAACGGATCTCCATCCCAGGCGATAGTCCCTCCGGGTTGCACATTAAATTCTTTCTGAATTAATCCTCCATACATAAAATTGTACACACCTTGAAACACAGAAAAGTCACCATAAATTTTAAATTTTCCTGTTGTATTAATTTCAATTAGCAAGCCTCCTATTCCACGGCCTTTAATGGTACTTCCGGAATCGCGATCCATAACAATTTCGATTTGTGCATTGTTATTAACGTCCAAATCAAAATCTAATTCTAATCCTTTAATATCTTTAATAACAAGTTCTCTTCCTTCTAACTTTGCCTGTTTTTCTTCAGCAGTTAAAAAATGTATAAACGAATTATCTCCAAAAGATTCTGAATCATTCATTGGTATTTTAAAAACCGTACCTTCCTTAGTTTCTGCAACTACAGAGATAACTAACTCTTCTGTTGGACCAAAAATAGTAGCACTACCGCTAATAAAACCTGTTCCGTAATACAGGGCATCTTCAGAATCGTCTGTATTTAAAACCAGTAAGCGATCGGTTTTAATATCTAAACCCAATTCCCAATCGGAAAAATTATGATGTTTTATAAAACCTGCTAAAACCCCTTTGGTTTCGAAAACATTATCGGTTATTTTTATATCATCAAAAACAAATTCTTGATCTTTTAATAATACCCGAGATCCATCGGCAAAATTATAATTGGTATTTAATATAGGAACCTGCAAACCTGCTTCACGCAAATCTAAAACCCCTTCTATGGATGGTTTTTTTAAGTTCCCAATAAGTTTAGCGTCACCAGAAATATACCCTCTAATATCGTTAATAACATCTTTTCCTAACGGACTAAATGGTTTTAGATCGAAATCTTCAAATTTTAAATCGACATCTATATATGATTCATTATTTAAAGCATCTATATAACCAATGGCCAAAAACGAATTTTGTTCATCGTTCTTAATTTTAGCATTAACAAAATATCGCGTTAGATTCTCGTTTCCTGTAATATTCCCAGTAAACGATCCCAGCTTATAACCATTCACTTCTAAAAAATCTATGGATACATCTGAACTTGGTAAATAATGTCCGTTTTGCTGTAGAATATCAATCTTACCATTTAATATACCACCCAGGTTTAAACTATCAAATTGAGGCGTTACTTTCGCTAAATCTACCATATCGAAGGTGAGCAGTAAATCTTTTGCAACCGAATCTTTTAAGAATCCACCCAAAGTAATAACTTCATCGTCTAAAGACATGATTAATTTATGGATATTAATATTCTTTAAATCTTTTGAAAACTCTACTTTGTTTAAGGTATCTCGTTCTTCATTAATGTACCAAGTGCTATTTTTAAAAGTAACATCAGACTTTTTAAATCCTAGAACAGAATTATTCTTGGCATTAATAGTATGGTAAAAATTTAAATTATAAACATCGTCATTGCGTTTTCCTCCTTGGAATTCAGTACGCATAAACAGGGTGTCATTCAATGTTTTATTTACCAGATTAAACCTAGAGATATTATAAAATTTAGTTTTTATACTATCTATCTCTACATAGGTATTATACAAAGGATTTGTATTATTAATATCGATTTCTATATCACTAGCAAAATAATCGTACAGTCTAATTTCTGGAGATTTGAATTTAAAATTCACCGATTCCTGGTTACTTTGTACATGCCCTTTTACGAAGGTGTTTTTACCTAGCTTTATGTCGGGGTAGAACACTTCTACAATTTTATTATAAATTGTAAAATTAAAATCTAAGTATTGATTTTCTTTAATGAATTGAGCATCAAAATTACTGTAAATACTACCAATAGCATTTTCGAACATGATACCAATATCTCTAAATCTGAAAATCCCACTCATTTCTCCTTCAATAATATCAGGAGAATCGACTGTGACATGACGAATGGAATCTTCAAATACTGATGTTATATTAAAATCATCGAAAACATAATTATCGTGTTCATTAAGGTAGTTGGCATCAGAAATAGAAATAAGACCTTCAACATCGTTTATAGACGTTCCTGCAGCTTTCATTTCGACCAATCCTTTAAAGATAGAAACCGTATCGTTTTTCACGAAATTTAGTTGTATCAAGTCGGCATACTGTACATTAGCAACAAAATCTACTACTTTCGTTTTTTTAGAAAAATCGGCAATACCATTAAATTCCAATTTAAAATTTGGATCGTTACTCACTAAATTACCGTTATATACACTGCTTTTAAAATTTCCTGAAACGTCGATATTTTTATAGGAATAATCATTGAAATCCATATAAAATACTTTTCCTTTAACCTTGCTATTTACATTTATTTCTGTAAATCCGCTTCCATCTACATCTACGTCTAACGATGTTTTATTCAATTTTGGGTTATCTAAATACGTTCCTAAATCAAAATCGGTAACAATTATATTCCCTTTATAAGTAGCTTTATCTATGTTATCGATATTAGTTAAAACTAAATCCGGTTCTATTAAACCTAATGATGTTTGTATGTTTAAATCGGCATCGATTCTAGTTGTTGTTAATTCTGTGCTTCCTGTAATATTAAAATTCCCTAACTTATCGAAGCTTGAAGGAATAGTTTCTCCAAGAATATTTGGCAATAGGGTAACTAAATCTTTATATGTGGAGGACAATCTCGAGAAATTCCCTTTCATATAAAAGTTATTATCGGATCTGTTAAACAAGTTTTTAATGTTTAAATCTCCTACAATTTGAGAATTACGATTGGTTTTAAATTTTAATTCATCAAGATTTAAATCGTTTAAAGTTCCGGTTAATAATACAGAGAATTCTGCACGCTGATTCACTCCAAATTCATTAATAAAATAATTTAGGTCGTTTAACCCTAAATCGGCTGAAGTAATACTTGCATTCACACGAACCTTATCTGTAAAATACTGAAGATCTTCTCTATCGAAATCAAATCTAACATCTCCTTTTAAGGTCGATTCTGCAGTCCTTAAATCTAAATTAGCAAACGTAATATCGTTTAACGTATATGCAAAATTAGTACTCATATTATCTATATGGAGTCCTCTACTATCTGTAAACTCCAAAGTATTTATACGTGTAGACACTTTGGGTCCATGAATTAAAAAATTGGAAGCATTTATGGTAATATCATTAAAAACCATAACCTGTGGAGTTTCTAAATTTTCATTTACAAACGTAAACCTACCTTTATATATAGACACATCGCTAGACGACATCAAGAAATTATTTGGTGTATCGTCGTTAGGATCTTTATCAAATCGGGCTACAAAAATATCTAAATTGGTTTGCAGTTCGTCTTTATAGGTTTTTATATTAAAATCTAAATCGGTTAATGCAATTTCAGAAAACACTAATCTGCCATTATACAAATTCCTAAAATTAACAATATGTGTCTCTAAAAGTTTGGCGCTAATTAAGGTATCCTGCTTATAATCTTCTATATACACATTTTTAATCTGTACTTCCCCATTAAAATGAAGCCCAACAGCACCTATATTTATATGCGTGTTATAAGATTCGTTTAATCTTGACGTTGCATATTTTCCCAATCGTGTTTGCACTCCTGGAATCGCTAAAATCAGAATTAAAATAACAAAGAGCAGCAAAATGATAGCAGCTAGTTTGGATAGTATTTTTAAAAATTTTTTGATACGTTTTAAATTTATAACTTTGAACCAAAAATAACAATACTTCTAATACATTCTAATGCATTCAGAAAATATTTACATATTAGGAATTGAGTCCTCTTGCGACGATACTGCAGCTTCTGTAATACACAACGGAAAAATATTAAGTAATGTTGTTGCGAACCAAAGTATACACGAAGAATTTGGTGGTGTGGTTCCAGAACTTGCATCAAGAGCACATCAGCAAAATATAGTTCCTGTGGTACATCAAGCGCTTACAAAAGCTAATATTTCAAAAGATCAACTCAGTGCTATTGCCTTTACTCGTGGGCCTGGTTTAATGGGTTCTCTTTTGGTTGGAACATCTTTTGCTAAATCTCTAGCTTATGGATTAGATATTCCCTTAATTGATGTAAACCATATGCAAGGTCATATTCTGGCACATTTTATAGACGAAGATGGCTTTAACAAACCTCCTTTTCCTTTTTTAGCGATGACTATTTCTGGCGGACATACACAAATTGTAATCGTGAAGAGTCACTTTAACATGGAAGTTATTGGTGAAACTATAGATGATGCCGTTGGTGAAGCTTACGATAAAAGTGGAAAAATTTTAGGTTTAGGCTATCCTGCGGGCCCAGAAATTGACAAACGTGCACAATTAGGAAATCCGAAAGCTTTTAAATTTACCAAACCAAAAGTAGATGGTTTAAACTTTAGTTTTTCAGGATTAAAAACTGCTATTCTATATTTTATTCAGAGAGAAACAAAAGCAAATCCAAATTTTATAAGCGAAAACATAAACGATGTTTGCGCTTCAATTCAATATACAATTATTGGTATTTTAATTGACAAATTAAAACTTGCTAGTAAACAAACCGGCATTAACCATATTGCTATAGGCGGTGGCGTATCGGCTAATTCAGGGATTAGAAAAGCATTAAAAGATGGTGAACAAAAATTTGGCTGGACTACCTACGTTCCTAAATTTGAATTCACAACAGATAATGCAGCTATGATAGCAATTGTTGGCTATTTAAAATATTTAGAACACGATTTTTCAGAATCTAATATTACAGCTTCAGCACGTTTAAAAATCTAAAAAAAGCCCCTATATTTTAGTTAAAATTTAGTATAATTGTACTCCAAATACAAATTGAATTTAACCCCCATTATCAACCTACTTTATGTTAAAAAACCTACTTTTAACAGGCGCTCTAGTGAGCTCTGTATTATGTTATGCCCAAGATTCTTTTAATGGCTCAATAGAAGATATTACCACTTCTGAACAAGCCGAAATTTTTATTAAAAAAAACAAGAAACTTAAAGGAAAATATTTCGTTTTCAACAAAGAAAAGCACAATACAACCTTAGCCAAAGAGCTTTTCGAAACGCCAATCGGACGTACTAAAGTGTACGAAACCGAATATAATAAAACCACTTATAAGGTTATAGACAAACACGAAACTATGTATTATCGTGCAAGTTATATCTTTATAAATAGTGATGATTTAAACGAAAATGATTTAAAACGATTGAAACAAACCATATATTCAAAATATAACCAAGGGCAACGTTTTTACGATTTAGTTAAACGCTATTCTATGGATAAAAATGCGTCTCGTGGTGGAGACACAGGTTGGTTTATTGACGGAAAAATGCCTATTGAAGTTGAAAATGAATTGATTAAAAACAATAAAAACCACTATTTAAATACACTTTTTACTGTGGATATTCCAGATAGAAATTGGCATTACATAATTTTAAAGACTGAAGAACCAAAACCTATTGAAGAAATTATGGTTGTAAAAATAACCGAAGCCATTTAAACTATGCAATTATTCTACAACCCCGATATTACCGAAAGTAACACACAACTTGCATTTTCTAAGGAAGAAAGTAGACATATTGTAAAAGTGCTTAGAAAAAGTGCTGGTGATAAATTATACGTAACTAATGGTAAAGGATGGTTGTTTACTGCTGAATTAAATTTAGCCGATATTAAAAATTGTTTAGCTACAATTACAGAAAAAGCGTTTCAAACTCCACGAAATTATAACATTCATCTGGCAGTAGCTCCTACTAAAATGAACGATCGTTACGAATGGTTTTTAGAAAAAGCTACTGAGATTGGTATCAATAGCATTACCCCCATTATTTGCGACCATAGCGAACGTAAAATAGTAAAATTGGATAGATTTGAGAAAATCTTACAGTCAGCTATGAAACAATCTTTACATTATTATCTTCCAGTTTTAAACGAACCGATACCCTTTAAAACATTTATAAGTGAGCAACAAACAGGAACGTGTTTTATTGCACATTGTGAAGAAACCAATAAAAAATCTTTAAAGCAGTTAATTAAGCCCAACACAGATATTACTATTTTAATAGGTCCTGAAGGAGATTTTAGTCTAAAAGAAATTGAATTGGCTCTTAAATCCCATTTCATTCCTGTAACTTTGGGACACACTAGGTTGCGTACAGAAACAGCTGCTATTGTAGCTTGTCATACCGCAGCTTTAATTAACGAATAAGTAAATATGAAGTATTTTTGGGCCTTTACCTTATGTATAGTTACCACTTTTGTTTCTGCACAAGATGTTGCTATTTTACAATATAAAGGTGGTGGAGATTGGTACAGTAACCCAACATCGCTTCCTAACTTGGTAAAATACTGTAATGCCCACATAAATACTAGAATAAACCCTAGTGTTCAGAGTGTAGAAACGGCTAGTCCAGACTTATTTCAATACCCTTTTGTACATATGACGGGTCACGGAAATGTGTTTTTTGACGATGCTGATAAAATCAATTTAAAAAATTATTTAATTTCTGGAGGCTTTCTTCATATAGACGATAACTACGGATTAAAACCTTACATTACAAAAGCACTGAAGGATGTATTTCCTGAACAAGAATTAGTAGAATTACCTGCAACTCACGAGATTTTTCAGAAACCTAATCAATTTCCTGAAGGTTTACCTAAAATCCATGAACATGATGGAAATCGACCACAGGCCTCCGCTCTATTTTTTGAAGGACGTATGATTGTCCTTTTTACTACTGAAAGTGATTTAGGCGATGGTTGGGAAGATCCAGAAGTGCATAACGACCCAGAAGATGTTCGTGAAATAGCTCTTAAAATGGGTTCAAATATTATATATTACGTTTTTAATAATTAATGCTTAAATGGCTCAACTCAATCATTATAATACCCAATTCAGTAAAAAAACATTCCCCATAACATTAGTTTGCGACAATGTTACCAATGCACCTAATATTGGAAGTTTATTTAGAACTGCCGATGCTTTTGGAGTTGAAAAACTAATTCTTTGCGGACCTTATATTCCTTTAGGTCGAAAAATGACTAAGACGTCAAGAGCGACAGAAAAAGTTGTTCCTTTTGAAATGAAAGAGAATGTTTCAGAAGTTATTACAAAATTAAAAGCTGATGGCTACCTTATTATCGCCTTAGAAATCACAGATTCTAGCGTTTCAATTCGCGAGTCTAATTTTTCTACCTCTCAACCAATTGCATTACTTATTGGCGATGAAAATTTTGGAGTTTCAAACGCACTTTTAGAACAATCAGATTTAGTAGTACATATCGATATGTTTGGACTAAACAGTAGTATGAATGTTGTTCAGGCTACAAACATCATTTTATACGAAATAACCAAACAAAGTATTTAATTGTTTATTTATATATTTGCTTCATGAATTCAAAAACTCTAGCCAACGGCATTTTAAGAGCGATCTTCACTTTAATCGTAATTGCACTTATTTTATATCTTTTACATCAAATACAATCGGTGATTGTCTATATTATAATCTCGGCAGTAATTTCTATAACAGGCTCACCTCTTGTTCAATTTTTAAGAAACCGTTTTAAACTTAACGACTCCGTTTCTGTAATTTTAACCATGTTGCTAATTATTGGTTCGTTATTTGGATTAATTTTATTGTTTGTTCCGCTTGTTATGGAACAAGGACACAATTTGTCGCTCTTAAATATTGATAAGTTACAAGGAAATCTAGATAATATTTACATGCAAGTTTCTGATTATCTGCAAGGAAAACACATTTATTTAGAACATTCTTTAGAAGATTATCATTTATTATCTAAACTTAATTACTCCGCTATTCCTGAATTTTTAAACTCATTTCTAAGTGGGTTCGGAACTTTCAGTATTGCTTTTTTCTCTGTACTTTTCATCTCTTTTTTCCTACTTAAAGACAGAAAATTATTAGAAAACAGTTTTATGTTAGTTATTCCTGAGTCTAAAAAAATTCGTGTTAAAAAATCAGTATATGCAATAAAACATTTACTATCAAGATACTTTCTTGGACTACTTATTCAGATTTTCATCTTGTTTGTAATCTACTCTATAATACTTTCTATATTCGGAATTAACAATGCTATTGTTATTGCATTCTTATGTGCTCTACTAAATTTAATACCTTATATAGGACCACTAATTAGTGCCATTTTAATGATTGTTTTAACGCTTTCCAGCAACATGCAAAACGATTTTAGTGTTATGCTTCCAACCACAGTTTATGTATTTATAGGGTTCTGTATTGCGCAGTTAATAGACAATTTTCTTAGTCAGCCTATTATATTCTCAAGAAGTGTAAAATCTCACCCTTTAGAAATATTTTTAGTGATTATTATTGCAGGAATTCTTTTCGGAATTATTGGTATGGTTATCGCCGTTCCTGTTTATACCGCTATAAAGGTTATTCTGAAAGAGTTTTTATCGGATAACTTAATTGTTAAACACCTAACAAAGGGCTTATAATTTATACTTGAATACTGAAATTTTAAATACTGAAATTCAAAGGTTTATAAATGAAAATTTAAAATCTAACACCACTTCAATCCTATTAAAAGGGACTACTTTCGAAGGCGTAGAAACACGAGTAATCGTAGAGCAAATTGAAGCTAAAAACAGATGCTTTACTAAATTAGAAAGTTGGTACAACACACCAAACATTTATTACCCCAACAAATTAAATATAGAACAAACATCTTCCGAACGCACTGCAAACTATAAAACATCTTTACTTTCTGGAGATTCTATTTTAGATGTTACAGGTGGTTTTGGTGTAGATTGTTTCGCCTTTTCCAAGCGTTTTAAAAAGGTAATACACTGTGAAATTAATGCAGAATTAAGTGAAAAAGTTGCTCATAATTATCTGCAATTAAAAGTTGATAACATTGAAACCATTCCTGAAGATGGTATTAGCTATTTAAAAAACACAACTCAAATTTTCGATTGGATTTATGTAGATCCCTCTCGTCGTCACGACAGTAAAGGTAAAGTGTTTTTTCTAAATGATTGTTTGCCCAATGTTCCCGAGCATTTAGAATTATTGTTCAAACACGCCGAACATATTTTAGTTAAAACATCTCCATTACTAGATATTGCAATCGGGATTCAAGAATTAAAATTTGTAAAAGCATTACATATTGTTGCAGTAAATAACGATGTAAAAGAATTGTTATGGGTTTTAAAGAAGAATGCATCAACTTCCTTTTCTATTCACACGGCTAACTTAACAAAGACTTCCATTGAAAATTTCGATTTTCCGATGGATTTAGAAGGTTCTTTATACACAGAATATAGTACGCCTTTAAGTTTCCTTTACGAACCCAATTCGGCAATTTTAAAGGCTGGAGCATTTAATTCTGTAGCGCATCATCTGGATGTTTTTAAACTTCATAAACATTCTCATTTATATACTTCAGAAAAACAAATAGAATTTCCTGGTCGTACTTTTAAAATTGTAAAGACAATTCCTTTCAACAAAAAAGCGATTCAGAAAGAAGGTATAAAAAAAGCCAATATAACGACAAGAAACTTCCAGGATTCCGTTTCCGAATTAAGAAAAAAATTGAAGATTACGGACGGCGGTGATGTTTACCTGTTTTTTACTACAGATTTAAATTCCAATAAAATTGTTATTATCTGCAAAAAAGCATAACTCATTTTAAGGTGTTTTGTAAGCATACGATTTAACTTTCGACATTTAATTAAACCAACACTTTTAAAATGACATTTAAATATTTAACCATTTTACTTTTTGCACTATGTTTAGGAGGTTGTTCTTCTAGCGATGATTCTTCTTCAGATATTGATAGTATGGAACTAGAAGAAGTGGATGCTTCTCCCTTTTTAGGAACTTTCGTAGATGCTGCACATCCAACTTCTGGAATGGCAACAGTAAATACAGACAGAACAGAATTGCAACTTACCAATTTTAAATCGGATAGCGGACCGTTATTAGAATTGTATCTAACAAATAGCTTAGAGGTTAAAGAATATATATCTCTTGGTGTTTTACAAGGTTTAAAGGGAGATTACACGTATACATTACCTGATAACGTAGATATCGAAAAGTATAAATATGTTGTTGTTTGGTGTGTAGATTTTTCGGTTAATTTCGGGTACGCATTATTAGAATAAAAGCGTTCTAAAGTGCGTCTACATAAAACCAACACCCATTTTCTTTAAGGAAGCGAGAGTTTTCATGAATCATTTGTAATTCGCCATCTTCCTGAAAAATAGCTTTAAATTCTACTGTACCCTCAGTATCTTTTTCTAAACCTTTTGTTCTTTTTATAACATCCAGTTTAATCCAATCTACAGATTTTGCCCATTTTACAATTTCTTTTTTCTCTTTTATAGGACGTGTACTTTTATGATGACTTTGCATTAAATAATCCCCATTTGCAAATACAAAAGCTGAATATCTAGAACGCATTAATGCTTCTGCGGTTTTCACTTGCATGATGTCGGTATGCGCAATTTCACAACAGTCCTTATACAATTTTTCACTGCAACACGGACATTTCATAAGACTTAAATTTTAGATTGATCTTCTTGGTTAGATTGATCTTCTTGCGATTTCTTTACTATAGTATATAAGCGTTCCTTACGCATTTCTTTATCTGTGCGTAGCTTATTCTTTTTTCGAGTCATAAGCTTGGTATGCTTCGCTTTATTCTTCGTATTCTTTTCTTTACCCTTTTTAGCCATAATTTATAATTTCGATTCAAAATTACAATATTAAAAATGCGTAGATTCTATATTCATGATATTTAATTCAATTTATTTTTAATGATTTCTTATACTCTATGCTAAAATGCTTTTATATCTTAGCAAAAAAAATGTTATGCTAAAAGCAGTTTTATTCGATATGGATGGTGTAATTGTAAATACCGAACCATTACATTACAAAGCATATTACGATATGTTTAAGGCCGTTAATATTGAAGTTCCGCTTGAACATTACCAACGCTATACTGGCCGTTCTACAATTAGTACTTGCAGAGGTATTTGCGACCATTATAAGTTAGAAAACGACCCTGAAGAATTAGTGCAGATTAAACGAAAATCTTTTCAAAAACTTTTTAAAAACGATCCAGATTTAGACCTTTTGCCAGGCGTTCTCGATTTGATTAAGAATTATCACGAAAACGGAATCACTTTAGTTTTGGCTTCTTCGGCTTCACAGATTACTATTCACGATGTATTTACGCGATTCGATTTAGATAAATATTTTAAAGGTCGAATTTCTGGAGCAGATTTGAAAGCCTCTAAACCACATCCAGAAATTTTTGAACGTGCAGCAGAAATTGCTGGTTTTAAACCTTCAGAATGCATGGTAATTGAGGATTCTACAAGTGGAATAAAAGCATCTCATACTGCAGGCATTTATTGTGTTGCTTATAAGAGTCCGCATTCTAAAAATCAGAAATATGATTTAGCTAATAAATTAATTTCAGATTTTAGCGAGATAACTTATGAAAACATAAAAACAGAATTCGAAAACTAAAATTCTATTTCTTAAATCTATTTTATGCCTTTTTGGTTTAAGAACCCCGAGCGAATTATAAAAGAAGAAGTCCATTATCTACTTTATCAATAACATTTTTAAATCTGGATAGGTTCCTTTAAAAACATTTAAGTCTATAAACCCTTCCACTCCATTAATCTGACCGCGTTCTGTAAATTGCCAAATATTCCAGGGTTGTGTAAAAGGCTCAGTATAATTACCATAGTTTGCAATCCAAATGGGATATTTATCAAATTCAGGTGTATTTAAATGTTTACGATAAAAATGATCGCCAGTATAAATTATTGGAGTTACTCCATAATGAAGTTCGACATCGTCCAACCATTTTTTTATACCAATTTTTAAATTCTCGATAGATTGAATTGTAGATAAATTCTCGATATCTAAAATTGGTGGAAAATCTCCGGGTTTTAAATTTACATGTTCTTTAAATTGTTTTGACTGACTTAAAGAATGCTGGTTGGGTCTGTAATAATGGTAAGCACCACGAATTAACCCTTTATTTTTAATAGTTTCCCAATGTGTGATATATGCATTATCTAAACCATCAATGCCCATTGTAGCTCTAATAATTATAAATGCAATAGGAATACTATCGTTAATGTAATTTACTTGATCCCAGTCTATTTCACCCTGATAATGAGATAAATCTACACCATATAACGATCGCGGATAGCGTTTAAAAATGGATTGGTTCTTTGAGACCGCTGTTCTAGGCACTTGGTTTAATCTATAATATAAAATACTAAGGTCGATTCTATAGTAATATATAGCCAAAAGGAACACGCAACAACACGCTATAATTATAGATAAAATTACTTTTTTCCTCCCCATGAATACAAAGCTAATATATTAAATCTGGATAAAAAAAAGACACATGGAAATTCCATGTGCCTAATTTGTATTACCGCTTAGTAATACCCCCTAATTAACTAATAGCTACTACAAATGTAAACTATAGTAATTTAATAGACTTACGGTTTTTCCGTAATTATTGATTCTTTTCTCCAATGCTTTGGTTATCAAAAAGTTTGAATTGAAATAAAAGTAAATAATTTTTAAACACATCACAAAAAGCCATCGAAACACACCATATTGTCTAATTTATATTTAAAAAAATAAAAATTTACTATTATTTCATTAATTTTTTTGACAATTCACCTTGATATTTATTGATTTTAAGACTATACATTCCTGTAGATAATTCTTAAATATCTATAGTCATATTTAGAATAATCACCGTTTTCACTTCCGTTACTAAAACACTATAAAATTGAATTTTATTAATACAAATACTAGAATTATTTTGAACTTTTAAAAATATTCTGACTTACAGGATTTGGAAACAAACCAATCTTTTGAACTAAAATTTCAGGAATACTAAGTGTTTACTTCACCTCTACAGTGGTCATTTCTGCTATTAAAGCAAAATTTTCAATCTCTAAATAATAGGCTTCAGTCTAATAACTAGTAGACATCACTTTTTTTTTAAAAGTAAATTGTTTAAGCATGTAATTAAATACCTTAAATAAGGTATTTTTAACCTAAATAATATCTTCAAAAACTATTGGTATACCTTTTATCCACTTTCTATTTACTAATTTTACAACATGGAAAAGTCTAACAGAAAAATAACTATAAAAGTAATTATTGGCTACATTGTTTTAGCTGTGGTGGCTGTTACTACAACCCTACTCGTTTTTTCGGAAATTAAAAACTTCCTGAATTTAAAACGTGATGATGTAACAGATAGAAACAAAGTTATAAATGTTGGAAATTTAATTGCAGATATATACGAGAATGAAAGTTTTGCCAGAGCAGCAATTCAAAGTGGCTCTCAAGCTCAGTTTGATTTATATGTTACTAAAAACAGCCTTTTAAATACAGATATTGACAGTTTAAAAATTAAATTAGACAACGAACATCAAGTGCTTTTATTAGATAGTGTAAAACAATTAATCTTTGTGAAATTTGAAAATATTAAAGCGCTTAAACGTATTAAAGAAGATGACATCTCTGAAAAATCTATAGAAGTTGCTTTAAGAAAAATAAACACTATAGAAAGCTCTGTTGGCCGATTAACTATTCGAGATTTTGCAGAAGATCCAAATGCTCTAACTCCAGAACAAAAAACATCCTTAGAAGAATATGTTAGAATATTAAATAAATATCGCCCTAAAGAAGAAGACGATCGCAAAAGTGAAAAACGATTAGACTCTATTGTTGTTGCGGCAAGAGAAATGCTTAACCAAGTTAAAAAAGATGCCCTAACTCAAAAAAACAATTTATCAGACAGAGAAAATTCACTCTTAAAAAGTGATTTAAATGTCTCTCAAAGTTTAAGAAAATTACTCTTTAATCTGGAACATGAGATTTTAGAACATTCTAGAAAACTTAATGAACAGCGTGATTCTGCTCTAACACGAAGTACAAAGATTTTAATTTTCGCGACTATTATTGGGTTGGTTTTAATTATTTTATTCTCTTTTGTGATTCTAAATGATTTCTGGAAAAGTCAGAAATACAGAAAAGAGCTAGAAAAAGCAAATGCTTTTACCTCTTCCCTACTCCAAAGTCGTGAACAATTAATATCGATGGTGAGTCACGATTTACGTACACCTTTAAGCACCGTAACTGGCTATAGTGATTTACTAGCAAAAATAACAAACGATACTAAGTCTAAATATTATATAGATAGGATTTCTAAAGCATCTAAATACATGAAGAGTTTGGTAGATGATTTACTAGAATTTTCGAAATTAGAACGCGGAAATATCGCTATAGAAAATATTCCTTTTTTATTGAATCCTATTATAGAAGAAGTTATGATTAGTGTGAAATCTGTATATCCAGATAAAGACATTGAATTGACTGTAGAACACACCTCTAATATTGAAAAATCGATACTTGGAGATCCGTTTCGCATACGCCAGATACTTTATAACTTAGTAGGTAATGCTTATAAATTCACGGATTCTGGTGAAATTAAAATTGAGACCAAAACCTTTAAAAACGCTGAAAGAAAACCCATACTTCAAATACGTGTTTCCGATACAGGCATTGGTATTCCGCTTGAAAAGCAGTCTATAATTTTCGAAGAATTCACTCAAATTGAAGGCGAAAATGACAAGAAATATGAAGGATTTGGATTGGGATTAACCATATCTAAAAAGTTAGCAAATTTACTAAATGGCGAATTATCTTTTATTAGTGAAGAGCAAAAAGGAAGTACGTTTATTTTATCGCTTCCTATAGAATATAGCATAAAACCAGTTGCTAAATTAAAGCCAAAGAAGCGTGTTATCGCATCTCATTTAAATGTTATTGTGGTGGACGACGATGTCTCTTTAAGACAATTATTATCCGACATTCTACAAGACAACAACTTAAATGTTACTGCTTTCGAAACAGCAAAAGAAGCTTTAAAAGCCATGGAACATTTACCTTACGATTTAGTAATTACGGATATACAATTACCCATAATGAACGGATTTCATTTTATGGAAACATTAAAAGCCTCTAGTTTTTATAAAAATCAACCAATAATTGCTTCTACAGGAAGAAAAGATTTAAAAGGAAATGTTTATAAAGAAAGTGGTTTTGCCGATATCATTTTTAAACCTTATGGCGTAGACGAATTAATAAAAACGGTGAGTAAATGGTTGCCAAATGCAAATTTAAAAGCCGTTTCTCTTTCTAAAACTGACGATGTACAGCAGTTCGAATATTTTAATTTAACACCTATAAGCTCTTTTTTAAATAACGATATAGAATCTCTAAAAGACACCTTACAATTATTTTTAAATGAAACAGAAATCAATATAGAAACTCTTGAAACAGGTATTAAGAATAAAGACCTAGATAGCATTCACGCTACAAGTCATAAAATGCTGACTATGTTTAAGCAGTTGGAAATTAAAAGTGTAATTCCTCACTTAACATACTTCGATACTCTAAAAGATAGTAACGATAAAAACTTCTATACAACTTTTGAATTATTAAAAGAGCAGACTAATTTAACTGTCCTAGAAATGGAACGTTTTATAGATTAATATTGTATTCCTTTATTTTGTTATAAAGCGTTTTCCTGGTAACATTCAACAATTTTGCTGCATGTGTTTTGTTGTGATTTGCTTGTTCTAAGGCACGAATTATTAAATCTTTTTCGTTGTCTTTAGTAGAAAAACTTTTGGATTTTAGTGGCTCAGCATCAAGATTTGAACTTTGGGTTAACTCTGCTGGTAATACGTTACGTTCTATTAATTCGCCCGTAGTTAGCAAGGTTGCACGTTTAATAACATTTCCGAATTCTCTTAAATTTCCCGGCCATGGATAGTCATGAAATACTTTTAAAACGTCGTCTGTAAATCCTATTACGTTTTTATTTAATTGCACATTTGCTTTGCCTAAAAAGAAATCAGCAAAAATAATGAGATCATCTTTGCGTTCGTTTAAATTTGGAATTTTAATGGTAAATTCATTTAATCTGTGATACAAATCTTCTCGAAACAAACCTTTTTCTACAGCCTTTAACAAATCTTCGTTTGTAGCAGTAATTAATCTAATGTCTACCTCGATCTCCTCGCTACTTCCTATAGGCTTTATACGACGCTCCTGCAAAGCTCGAAGTAATTGAATTTGATTTTCGTAAGATAAATTCCCGACTTCATCTAAAAATAAAGTTCCGAAATTAGCCGATTCAAAATGACCTTTCTTGTCGTTTATAGCACCTGTAAACGATCCTTTTTTATGTCCAAAAAATTCACTTGCAGCAATTTCTTTTGGAATAGCACCACAATCTACCGCTATAAAAGGTTTATTTTTTCTTGAACTTGTTTTATGAATAGATTTCGCAACCACTTCCTTTCCCGTACCACTTTCGCCTGTAATTAAAACAGACATATCTGTTGGTCCAACTAACTGAACATACTCATTTAATTTTTTTGAAGTCGAACTTATTCCTGTAACAAATTCAGAGCTTGTATCGGTTACTTTCTTCTCGATTTCTTTTGGAGCACTTGATGCTTTAGATTCAGAATTTAAAGCATTACTTATTACATGTAACACTTCATCTTGATTAAAAGGTTTCGAAATATAATCGATTGCTCCTTGCTTCATTGCTTTTACAGCCGTTGAAACTTCTGCATAACCTGTCATTAAAATTACAGGTGTTTTATCTTTATGCTTTTTAACAATCTCTAATAATTCTAAACCATTTCCATCAGGCAATCTTAAATCTGTGAAGATTAAATCAAAATCCTCCTTTAAAATAATAGCTTTTGCATCCTCAAAACCATAGCTTATGGATACATCATAATTGTGTTTTTCTAAAAAGCGTTTAAGCATATTAGAAAAAGCAACATCATCTTCTATTAAAAGGATTGACTTCATATAATGATAAAAAATTGTAAAAATTTATGGTATAAAATTACGCAAAAAAAAGAGGGTGTTTTAATAAAACGCCCTCTTTTATAGATATGAGTATAAAAATTATTTAGTAATCCATTGTCCTGTTTCAGTTGCATAAGCGGTTTCAATTACGCCGTCTACACTTAACATTAATTTATATTCCTTAGCATCATTTATATATGCTTTAGAAATTGCTGCAGCTTTATAATCTTTTGCAACAGCTTCTGTAATTGCAGTAGGTAAATCGGATAGTTCTACTTGTGTATATTCACCCTGAATAGCTTTTACAATTTCCTTTTCACTATTTTCAGAATTTAGTACAGCTGCATAAAGTGAAATACTCCCTAAAACTAATGCTAATGCAATAATTATCTTTTTCATAATATCTTCTTTATTTGTATGTACTATATTGTTTGAAATAATAGTGAGTTGGTTTTATACTATTTATTAATCCATTTTCCGGCAGCATCTGTATACACAGTTTTTATTACGCCATCCATAGTAAGCTCTAATTTGTATTCCTTTAATTCGTTTACATATGCTTTAGAAATTGTTGCTTCAGAAAAATCTGCAGAAACGGCATCTGTTATTACTGTAGGCAATTCGCTAACCTTAATTTCTTTATACTCATCTTGTAAGACAAATATTCCATTTTCGAAAGCTACAACTGTAGGTGATGCTGCATAAAAAGACATATTACATATGACAACTGTTGCAACTGCTAGTGTTAAAAATAAATTTCTCATAATTTTAAGTTTTAATTTATATTCTGGTCACTCTTTATATTATTTATTTATCCAATGTCCGTTTTCATCGGTGTAAACAGTATTGGTTTTGCTATCTAAACTAAGGTCTAGTTTATATTCGTTTAATTCGTTTTTATAAACTTCAGAAATTTTTCCTTCTCCATAGTTTTTAACTACAGCTTCTATAATTGCTGTTGGTACAGCTTTAATTGAAATAGGAGTAAAATCTTCTTGAAAAACAATATCCATTATCCCATCGTGGAAAAACATGGTCTGTGTTGCTGTTGCATAGGTTGAAGCTCCTCCTAATGCTAATGCCGATGCTAATATTATATTTCTCATGTTGTTATGTTTTAAGCTTTTTAAAATTTGTTATTCTGATTAGTAATAAGAAATAAACATGCCATGCATAGTAAATATCCTCGCAAACGTTTTCAAGTCAACAAGGACAAAGGTTTCGAATAAAAAATAAAATTTGAGTAAAAATCATGAAGTGTGAAATGTGTGTAAAAAGATGTATCTCCTGTGAAAAAATTACACACTTTTTACACACTCTTTTTAATTATTAGTTGCTGACTTGCAATACAAGTGGGAATTCAAAAGTTCGAAATAACCAAAATCACCTATACTCGAACGTTTTTTATCCCTCATAAATATACTGTGCGAATAGTCAAGTAGTAATATTTCATAATTTCTATTTGAATAATTCAAATTCTTGCAGTCTCATTTAACTTATGGACAAGAATCCAAATACAAGTTTTTATATTGAATTTTTCATTACTGTTTTTGCTATTACAATTTTACGGACTTACCTTGCATACATCATTTAACTAATGCCATTGCTACAATACTAGAAATCAATCTAATGTAAGGACTAAAAAACTCAATAAAATTAATTCTAAAACAACTAATATATAATCACTAATTTAATTTTCAATACAATGAAAACATACATTTTATTCCTCTTCGCTTTATTTTCTATAATCAGTTGTAAAGAAAAAAACACAAGTTCGGAAACAGAGCAATCGAATACTAAAGAATCTACCCTGGGTGATCTTTATTATGGAACAGGAAATGTTACTCAAGGACTAGCAGAAACACAAATTGAAAGTCTGATTAATTGCAATGAGAAAGGAAGTAGAATTTCTGGTGTTGGTATAATAAAAGACACTTCCGGAAAAAGTTGGACCGTTCCTGGAACAAATCATTTTAACAAAGCGAGCAAAGCTTTCGATTTATACAATGAATGTAATAATATTACCCCCGAAAGCCTTTCTGAAGTAGATATAAATACCGTTCCTGTTTACGAAGTTGATGCCGATGGAGATATTATTACCGGTTATATTTTTGCCGATAATTATTTTGAACTATATATAAACGGTAAATTAATAGCTATCGACCCGGTTCCATTCACACCATTTAATTCAAACATTGTAAAGTTTAAAGTAAAAACACCTTACACTATTGCCGTAAAACTTATAGATTGGGAAGAACATTTAGGTTTAGGTTCGGAAAACAACAGAGGAAAAGATTTTCATCCAGGAGATGGTGGTTTTATCGCTAGTTTTAGTGATGGAACAGTTACCAGTTCGGCTTGGAAAGCACAAACATTTTATACCGCACCTATTAGCGATTTAAGTTGTTTGAGTGAAGACGGGGATAAAAGACTTTCTAAAAACTGTAATACGGATGGTGTTGACGATGGCACTTCATTTTATGGCATACATTGGGATATTCCTGAACACATTTTCGATAGTACATTCGATGATAGCCAATGGCCAAACGCTACGCCTTACACCGAAGACGAAATTGGTGTTAACAACAAAAAATCATATATGAATTTTATAGAAAAATTTAGTGGTGTAGGTGCCGAATTTATTTGGTCCACCAATGTTATTTTAGACAATGAAGTTATTGTACGTTACCAAGTAAAATAAACCCGCTTAAGAAACACAATCCATTCGCTTTGTTATTTTAAGTTATGCTTATAAGTTTCGTAATTGTAAAAATTAATTCTGAATATCAATTTTACATTATTATTTAACTATCAAATACTTACAATTTAAAAACATATAGGAAATTCGATATATTTGATTACATACGCTATACTAACGTATTAATATCTAAACTAAAACGAAGCAATATAAATGAAAAATCTATTTATAATACTGGTGTCAATCATCAGTATTTTTTCTTGTAAAGAAGAGAAATCGCAAAATATTACTACCGAATTTAAAACTGAATCTATTGAAATAGAAGACATATCTCCCAACACTTCAAAGTTTGAAGATGTTAATGGATGTAGTCAATATTCAAATCTCTACGCTGCTTTACCACATCTAGACAGCTACAAAAACATGTCGTTTTTAGATTTAGAGTGCATGTCTGAAGACCAAGAGAATAACGCCTTTTGGGCAAGTTTAAATACATCGTATTACGACTCAAAATCTGAAAATAAAATTGAAGTTAATTTATATGAAATTCGTGGTAAAATATCAGAAGCAAGAGATGTTCTTAGCATGGCAAAAACCATTTATAAGGACTTCACTCCGTTACAAAATTATTATAAAAGTAGTTTAACCTTTTTTGATAATGCTTCTGTTAATATTATGGAATCCAAAACTGAAGATGAATTTAGTAAAGCAACATATCTTGGTACTTACAAGGATAAATATGTTATTTTAATGAACATAGAAATGTTAGGACAGTTGAATATTGATAAAGTTGATGTATTTATTAAAGAATATCTGCAAGCTATAGTCTTAAACAAATTACAATAAAACTTAGATTATAAAATCTCGATATTAAGTATTTATTTCCCTCTGTTTTTTCATATAAAAATAACATTCCAAATCACAAGATGAAACTATTACAAAAGCAACAGTTATTTTAAACTGTTGTTTTTGTAATAATCAATTTATTACTCTTTTTTAGAGGAATTCTATTCTAGTTTATAGATTGTACAACTCATCCTTATAAAACAACAACTCGGTAATTCAAACTTCTAAAAAATTTAATAATATCTAATATTTGAATCGTTGAACTTAATTCGCATCAAATGGAAGCAACTATTAAAATATTAATTTACATTCACGCATTTTTTGGCGGATTGGGATTAATTACTGGAATTGGAAGTATTATAGTAAAAAAAGGAAGTGTCTTACATAAAAAAATGGGAAAACTATTTTCTATAGGAATGGTTACGAGTTCTCTTATTTCAATTCCAATTTCTTGGATGCCAAATCACGAAAATTTATTTTTATTTTTAATTGGATTATTCACAATATACCTTGTTATAGCAGGAAATAGAGCCTTAACTTTTAAAACAAGAGAAAAAGCCGATCCTATAGATAGAATCATTTCTGGCAGTATGCTGTTCTTTTCAGCGGCAATGATCTTAATCGGATTTTATGGCGTAATTAACTCTATTTCTATGAGTATATTATATCTATTTTTTGGAGGTTTTGGATTATTACTATCGATACAAGATTTTCGGTTTTACAATACCCTTTCAAGACCTAAAAACGCTTGGTTAATATCTCACATAGGAAAAATGATTGGCGCATTAATAGCCTCTGTTACAGCATTTATTATTGCTGGTTTATCCTTTACAAATATAATAGCTTGGACGCTACCTACTGTTCTTGGAACATTATATATTATGTATTGGAAAAGAAAAATGAGAGTAAAAACCATCACCTCTTAGGTGTTAATTTCAAAGTATTCTTGTATCATTTTATTGTAATTTCTACTTAAAAAAACGCATCAAAAATTTGAATATATATCTGTTAAGATTAGTTAAAAATGTTAAATCTGATACAAAACAAATTTTACGTATGCATAAAAATGTTTGATTTGTATTGAAATAATTAATAATCAAATATTATGAAAAAACTATTACTAGTCACCTTAATTTCTGTATTAGGGTTCACCAATGTTAACGCACAAGACATTCAATTTGGAGCCAAAGCAGGTCTTAATTTCGCATCTGTAGTTGGAGATTACAGTGACGATTTTGATACTGTAACAGCCTTTAATTTTGGTGTTATGGCAGAAATTCCTATATCGAGCACCTTCTCTTTTCAACCAGAATTAATATTTTCTGGCCAAGGTTATAGCATAGGAGATGATGTGGTTGCTTTAAATTATTTAAATGTGCCGTTAATGGCAAAATATTATGTAACCCAAGGTTTCAGTGTTCAAGCTGGCCCTCAAGTAGGTTTCTTACTAAATGTTAATGACGACGATTTAGGTATCGAAGATTCTTTTAATACCGTAGATTTTGGTATCAATTTAGGTCTAGGTTATAAACTAAAAAACGGTCTTAATTTTGACGCTCGATATAATATTGGTTTAACCAACATTAATGAAATTGATAGTATTAATAATAAAAATGGTGTTTTTCAAGTGTCTGTAGGATACTTCTTTTTCTAAAACATCTTACATTACATATATTAAAACCCAAGTTTAACTTGGGTTTTATTGTTTTAGCATATTTGGTATTGTAAAATAATAGTTCTATTCTTCAATAGATTACTCCTAAACGAGAAGAAAACATAGCTAGAAATTTACGAAAATAGTGTTACTATTGCATTTACTGTTTTAGCCATTTTCTGTCGTTTATAAAAACACAAAGTATGTGCCCTAAAAAATGAACTATTGAATGAATAGACAAACCAAAATTGTGATTTTATTCTTTTGTGTACTAAAGCTACTATTACATCTTATAGCAGACAGCCATTCCGGATTTCAGGGCGATGAGTTATTGCACATAGAAACAGGAAAACACCTTGCGTTTGGTTATATGGAATTCCCTCCATTAATTGCGGTTTTGGCATTCATCCAAAATCTATTGCATTCCAATTCCGTATTTATTCATCATCTATTCTCCCATCTTGCGGCATTGCTTATTATGATTTACGTAGCTAAGATAACACTCGAATTAGGTGGAAAAAATACAGCTGTTTTCCTAGCACTCTTGGCTAATATAATCGCTCCTGGATTTGGACGTTCGCAACAACTTTTTCAACCAGTGGTTTTTAGTCAGTTGTTTTGGGTTTTAGGCTTTTATCAATTGCTACGATTTGTAAAACACCTTGATAAAAAATCCTTATGGTACCTTACACTTTTTTGCATTCTTGGTTTTTCAACAAAATTCGATAGCATCTTTTTCATTTTCGGAATGTCATCATTATTTCTATTCAATAAAACAAGAACGGCATTAATCAAACATAAGTTTTGGATCCATATTATAGTATTTCTACTTTGTATTACACCAAACCTAATCTGGCAATATTTAAATGATTTCCCTTTATTACAAATGACAACTAAACTTTATGAAACCCAATTAAATAAAATAAGTCGAACTGAAAATATAATGAATTTATTAGTGGCGATTAACCCTATAGTCTCTTTGATGTTAATAACGCCTGCAATTATTTTAATCCTAAAAACAAAAGGCAATTTTGTAATTCGTATACTATCAATCTCTATTGGACTTTCATGTTTATTACTCCTATTTAAGAATGGCAAAAGTTATTATTTCTTTCCATTACTATTAACACTTATACCATTTGGAGCCCTATTCTGGGAACAAAAAGTAGTATCTAAAAGACACTGGGGAATTTATCCTATTACTGTAATAATGCTTTTTGGCACTTTACTCATTCCTTTCGGCATGCCAATTTATAGTTTTAATCACTATCTTAGAAACATATATCCTTACGAAGAAAATAAGATTCAAGGTGGTGAGTACGGTATAAAATATGATGAATATTACACACAGAACAAGTGGGAAATAACAATGCAAAACTTAAAATCGGTGTATGATAGTTTACCGAATAAGGAGAGACAGAATACTTTAATTTGGGGTAAACATTATGCACAGGCAGGAGCTGTAAGTCTATTGGGTGAATCTTATAATCTGCCAAAACCATTCTCTTATCATGGTAGTTTTTATAGTTGGTCTCCTACAGGAAAAATGCCTGAAACCGTTATTGCTTTAAGTTATCAGGTTGGAGATTTTTTTGAACCTTATTTCGAAAATGTAATTTTGGTTAAATCTATTTACAACCCTTATGCCGATAATGAAGAGGAACTTTATCAAAGGATTTATATTTGTAAATACCCCAAACAGAATTTCGATGCGATGAAGACAATATTCAAGAATAGAGTATTTGAATAAGAATCTGTTAGATTTCCCTACAAGAATAATTTCAGAACAAACTAGATTTTCGACCATTCAATTAATTATAAAATGAATAGAGCAGTCTATACTTTTAGATTTTTGGGATAAAAAATGCTTAAGAAGTGTACCTTTATTTCATTCTATAACAGACCAATTTCAATAACAAAACACATCAATTGTGGATTCAAAGCTATGTTATGCTTGAAAACTGACAGATTTTGTTCAACCATAACTTAGGTATTATATCTTTGCCTAAAAAAGAGCTTGCTAAATACAAATCGCTTAGCTAATTTAGTATTGAATAAAAAGGAGTATACTTGGACTTGTAATTTACAGATCATGATGGGATTTCGTAATCTATTTCCGTTACAGAAAGGCTAAAAACAACACAAACACCTTATAATTAACTACTTTAAAAAAACAAGATAAGATACATTTTCTGCTAGATAAAGTGATTTATCAGCATCTGAAACTTTAAAACAAGTATAAAGTCTAACTAATTTGTATTAAAAATAGAATAACAATGGTCTATTATCAAAGGGCTAAAAACATAAAAACATGACACAAGAAGAATTTTTAGAAAAAAATGTATTTACAGGTTTAAAAAATGATGATGAAAACACTAGTGATCGTTATTTTTCTGAGGAAGATTTTACAGAGGTTTTAAAACAATGCGAACACTACGGCATTGCAGTTTACGACATCTCAACCACGTTGGATGGTGAAGAGCACAAAACAATACAACATGAAGCCTTTAGAAAAAAAGCAACAGATGAAAACTGGTATAAAAAAGAGTTTAACAACTTAAAACGTGACCAAAAAGGTTTACAATTTTCTGCAACCTACAAAGTTTCTAAAAAATTATTGGCTAGATAATACCTAAACCTCATTCTAAACTTAATTTAGAATGAGGTTTAATCATAATAACAAATACGGTATATCAAGCATTAGCATAACTTCAATTTTAAGCTGCATTTAAATATTTCTGAAGGATTACATTATCTGTAAACATGTACTTTCCATATAAAACGGCTCTAGAATAATTCTCATTGTTCTTCAACATTAAAAGAGATAAAAACTCCAAAACCCTATTTTTCACTGTATACCAACTAAATATACCTTATTTAGGGTATTTCACATATAATATTAATTCGATACATTTCAAATATTTATAACCTGTCTAATAAATCTTTTAATAGGGTTTTTGAAAAACATGTATTTTTTATTATTCCTATTAAGCTTAGTTCAATTACATGGAAAAAACAGAAGTTATGTCTCAAAAGCAGGGATTAATTTAAAACTACTTGTTATTATGAAAAAATCAATTAAAATCC
This sequence comes from Formosa sejongensis, assembly GCF_033447105.1. Lineage (NCBI taxonomy): Bacteria > Pseudomonadati > Bacteroidota > Flavobacteriia > Flavobacteriales > Flavobacteriaceae > Formosa > Formosa sejongensis. The sequence goes on along the minus strand of NZ_JAWQUN010000004.1, from coordinate 10,234 downwards.
TTAATCAGCTGATATTATTGGTTCTGTTTTCAATATTGACTTTTACAATTCAAAGTTTTAATCAGAAAAAAAAAGAATAATACCTCCAATTTCTGAATTTGATTTAGCAACTGTCAAGCATGAAATTGAGCAAGCTAACATGAATTTTATAGCGTTGGTTGTTGCAGGCGATTCGGTAGCTATAGCAAATTCTTATACTAAAGATACCAAATTTATGCATCCAGTAGCTCCTGCCGTTGTGGGAAAAGCGAATATACAAACAGCCATGTCTAATATTGTACAATCGGGTATTAAAGGTATCCAAATTAAGCTCGAAAACGTTTATGGAACTGAAGATTTAATTGCAGAAGAAGGTGAATTAACACTTTTTTCAGGTGATGATACTGTTGCTTTAGAAAAGTATATTGTACTATGGAAAAAAGAAGATGGTAAGTAGAAATTATTTAGAGATATTTTTAATTCAAATTTACCAGCCAAATAGGTGCTTATTTGCATACTCCTACAACTGTAATCCTTTACCATTAACATTGTTAAAGCTACTACAAACTCATCTTAGTAAAAGAAAACCAATTCAATTATTATTCGAACTGATTTAAAAATTTAGTCTATAGTCCTTCTAGCGAGTAAGGTATTTACTTCCTCTAAACTATCATCATTATCTAATAAAATTACGAGTATATCGAGCGCCTCAATAATTGTAGATCCTCCAGGTCGGACAAATTTACCATTTCGCTTTATCATTACTATAAAAGCAGATTTCGGGAAATGTAAATCAATAATACGTTTATTTACTGCATAGCTATTTAACGGAATAGTTGTTTCTTCCATTGCAGATTTTGGCAAATCTAAAACATACCTTTCGTTTTCAGATATAACCTTTTTTTCTTCAGGCAAGCCAACATTTAGCCACTTTGCAACAACAGATAAAGTTGTGCCTTGAATTAAAATAGACGTTACAGAAATAAAGAATACAATATTGAAAATTATATTTGCTTTATCAATCCCTGCTAAAAGCGGATAAGTTGCAAATACAATAGGAACTGCGCCACGTAAACCAACCCACGATATGAAAAAACGTCTTCTCATTTTCATCTTAAAAAACATCGTACTTATAAGGACACTTACCGGTCTTGCAACTACAATTAGGAATAGAGAAATAAGCAGACCAATGCCCATATAAGGAATAATTTGAGATGGAAACACAAGTAAACCTAAAGTAAGGAACAGCACAATTTGCATAAGCCACGCCATACCATCAAACATTTTTAAGATGGTAGATTTATGAATTAGATCCTGATTTCCTAAGTAAACCGAGCAAATATAAATGGCAAGAAATCCATTTCCTCCTACAAAGTCTGTTGCAGAAAACGTAATAAACATTAAAGCAATCACTAAAACGGGATAAAGACCTTCAAAGTCCAATGTAATTCTGTTAATAATTAGTTTACTAAGCTTACCGAAACCAAAGCCAGCAATCCCTCCTACTATCATTTGCTGAAAAAACATTATAATGATTGTTGAAACATTTTGATCTTGATTTATTACTAAACTCAAGAATGCTAAAGTCAGCACATATGCCATCGGATCGTTACTCCCACTTTCTAATTCCAATGTAGGTCTTAGATTGGACCTCAATGCTAAATTCTTCGATCTTAATATTGAAAATACGGCAGCGGCATCTGTCGATGATACAATAGAGCCTAGCAACATACTTTCGAAAATAGTAAAATCGGTAACATACCAAACGAAAGTCCCCAGCGTAACGGCTGTAAGTAAAACACCAAGTGTTGATAAAACAAGTCCCTCTTTTAGGATTGGTTTTACCGAATTAAAATTTGTGTCTAAACCACCCGAAAACAGAATAAAGTTAAGAGAAACAATTCCTATAAACTGTGCGAGTTTAGGATCATCAAAACGGATACCTCCAATGCCATCAGAACCTGCCAACATTCCTATAGACAAGAAAAGGATTAATGTTGGAACTCCAAACTTATAGGAAGTCTTCCCCACAATTATACTTATAAAAAGTAATACTGAGCCAACTAAAAGTATATTTTCAATGGTTAAAATCATTCTTTGATATCTTAAATCTAAAAAAAACAAATTTACTTTTTTTTAGCAATAGACATAAGATAATACGCCCAACATTTCGAGAATGTTTAGCATATGCTATTGATTATGACATTATAACTCTCCATTTTCCTATTTTAGGATTTCGATGTCTTTTTTCATGTAATTATTAGGAAGAATTTATTTGAGGTAAAAATGAAAGTCTTTAAGTCAAACTACGTTTTCGAAAGTCTATATCTTAGTTTTCGAACAATAAAAACTACTATTATGAACGTACAAGCTTATTTTGCCTTTCAAGGTAACTGTCAAGAAGCACTTAACTTTTATAGAGACATTTTTAACGCTGAAATTTTAAATAAACAAACATATAAGGATAGTAAAGTTGATGTTCCATCGACATATCGAGAGAAATTACAGCACGCAGAATTAAAAGGAAAAGGCATACATATAATGGCTTACGATGCATCTCCAGACACTCCAATTAATCACGGTAATCAGATACATATGAGTGTAGATTTAAACTCTAAAGAAGATGCTGAAGCTCTTTTCGGAAAACTCTCAGATAACGGAAAAATACACCATGAATTTAGAGAACGAGAATGGGGATATTTTGGAAGATGCTCAGATCAATTTGGTATTAACTGGATGGTAAATAGTAAACAATAACATTAATTAAACAACTCACATTATGCAAATAATATTTGAATATCACGACGTAACAGCAAGCGATGCGCTTGAAGAAGTAACGAAGGAAAAGTTAGAAAAACTAGGAACAAAATTTAGCATGGTTATTCGTGCCGATGTGTTTTTTAAAACAGAAAACACAACATCAGACGAAACTGGAAAAATTTGTAATATAAGATTAAGCTTACCAGGACCTCGTTTGTTTGCAGAATCAAGTCATGATAATTTTACAGATTCGGTGTCGGAGTCTATAAACGACCTAGAACGACAACTACGAAAACGTAAAGACAAAATGAGTACATATTAAAAATAACAACTAAAATCTTAACATATGAAACCGACAGTTTTATTAGGAGCCGCTTCCGCATTAATGAGAAGCAAGAAATTAAAAATTGTATTTGTCGCACTACAATTAGGTTATTTAACCTACAAATTATTAGAAAAAAATCCTGAGGAGGAGCATGAAGAATTAGCACAATAAGTGCATACGCGAGAATATAAAGACTAAAAAAGGTCGTCTATAATATAAATAGACGACCTTTTTTTTGTTCACTATTATTAGACAATTTTAAAAGTAGAATTCTAATACGTTTTGAAATCGAATGAGCAAATAACAAAATCATTTGCATCATTCTGTATATGCATTGATTAGTAATTTTACTCAAAACAAATTGATAAATCGTTTGATGTATAATCAAACGTCTTAATTAAAAAAACAAAAATCATGAAAGCATTTAATGAAAAAACCGAAAGCAAAATTAATGATCTTATTGAAAAGACTTATGATGCTGAAAAAGGATTCAAGAAAGTATCAGATCATGTGGATAATCCAAGATTGAAAACCTTTTTCAATGAAAAGGCCAGAGAAAGAAGTGGATATATAAACGAATTAACCAATACACTTAGAAGTCAAGGTATGAATGTTACGGAAAACGATGGAAGTGTATCGGGCTCTCTTCATCGTGCCTGGATTGACACAAAAGCATTCTTCTCGTTCGATAACGACGAATCTATGTTAGAAGAAGTTAGAAATGGTGAAAAAGTAGCGGTTAATGATTACGAAGAAATTCTTAATAATTACGAATTAAATCTACCTTTAAGAGAAGTGCTTCTAAAGCAAAAAAATGCTATTGAAATGAATAGTAAAAAAGTAGATTATTTAGAAGATATCCACTAAAAAAAATCTTTAAAATCTCATATTAAATAGTAAAAAAAGAGTTTAGGTTGTTCGTTTAACAATCTAAACTCTTTTTACTTGGTATTAATATTACTCAAAATATGCAATCAAATACATTTTCTGAATTGAAAATTAACTATCCTTAAAAACAACGTTAATACCTAGTAATCAAAATCCTACTTGTTTTATTTGAGTTAATTTAAAAACGTATTGCATTATTCTCATACTGTAGATTTAATAATTTTATTTAAAATTTTATTAGCCATGAAAGACAACCAGAAACACCAAGAATCACAAAGTGAAAAAACAGAACAATTAAAATCTTTTGAAAAGGATAGTTTAGGAAAAGTTTTGACCACTAATCAAGGATTAAAAGTTAACGACACCAATAATTCTTTAAAATCTGGCGAACGCGGATCAACGCTTTTGGAAGATTTTTTACTCCGAGAAAAAATTACAAATTTCGATCATGAACGTATCCCAGAACGTATTGTACATGCTAGAGGAAGTGGTGCACATGGCTATTTTGAACTTTACAAAAATTTAGAAGAATTTACTAAAGCTGGTATTTTTACAGATACTAAAAGAAGAACACCTGTATTTGTAAGATTTTCTACTGTTGCGGGATCTAAAGGCTCTACAGATTTGGCACGAGATGTACGTGGTTTTGCCGTTAAATTTTATACTAAAGAGGGTACATGGGATTTAGTAGGAAACAATATGCCTATCTTTTTTATTCAAGATGCCATGAAATTCCCTGACCTTATTCATGCTGTAAAGCCAGAACCGAATAAGGAAATCCCACAAGCAGCTTCTGCTCACGACACCTTTTACGATTTTATTTCAAGAACTACAGAAACGCTTCATAACCAAATTTGGGTCATGAGTGATCGTGCAATTCCTAGAAGTCTTAGAATGATGGAAGGATTCGGAATACATACTTTTAGACTAATTAATAAAGAAGGAAAATCTCATTTTGTGAAATTCCATTGGAAACCACTTTTAGGAATTCATTCGGTGACTTGGGATGAAGCAGTGAAAATTAGCGGTGCAGATTCCGATTTCCACAGAAGAGATTTATGGGATGCTATTGAATCGGGACAATTTCCTGAATGGGAATTAGGCTTACAAATTATACCTGAAGAGGATGAACATAAATTCGATTTCGATTTATTAGACCCTACTAAATTGGTACCAGAAGAAATGGTACCTGTAAAAATTGTAGGTAAAATGACATTAAATAAAAATCCTGAAAATTTCTTTGCAGAAACAGAGCAAGTTGCTTTTTTACCTGGACACATCGTTCCCGGTTTAGATTTTACTAACGATCCGTTATTACAAGGCCGATTATTCTCGTATAGAGACACACAATTATCACGTTTAGGAGGTCCAAACTTTAATCAAATACCAATTAACAGACCTATTGTAGAAACACACAATAATCAGCGTGACGGATTAATGCAAACTGAGATTCCTAAAGGACAAACAGCATATTTTCCTAATTCATTAGGTGGTGGTTGTCCACACTTAGCAAAAATGGCAGAAGGCGGTTTTCATTCTTACGAAGAACGTATAGATGCTAAAAAGATAAGAACTCGAAGCGCTAGTTTTAGCGATCACTTCTCTCAACCTGCTTTATTTTACAGAAGTTTAGAACCTTGGGAACAAAAACACGTATTAGAAGCTTACAGTTTCGAACTTGGTAAATGTACGCAAGCGCCTATTCAAGAACGTATGCTTTGGATTATCGATCAAATTGATAATGATTTGGCACATAAAGTTGCAGAAAACTTAGGTTTAAAAGTACCTAAAAACATTGAGAAACCAATTAATCAAGCCATTGGTGCAGACGCAGACACTTCTAAACACGAACCTTCAAGAAAAAATGTTTATTTAGAAAAATCGCCAGCTTTAAGCCAGACCAAATCCAAATATAATACAATTGCCACAAGACAAATTGCAGTTTTAGCAGCAGAAGGTTTTAATGAAAAGCAATACAAAACCATTGCCGATTCTTTTGAAAAAGAAGGTGCTGTTTTAAAGATTATTGCACCACATGGCGGAAGTATAAAAAGTGATGCTGAAAAAACACATAAAGTACATGAATCTATTATGACGACAGAAAGTGTGTTATACGATGCGGTATATATTCCGGGTGGTAAAAAATCTATTGAATGGTTAAAGAATTCTTCAAAATATATAAAATTTATAAATGAGGCCTTTAAGCATTGTAAAGCGATTGCTGTAGATGATGAAGGTGAAACATTATTGGATTTATCATTTGTAAAGGATTATAAAGAGGATGCTGCTGTTTTTATTAACGGTACAGAAGCAGATTTTAAATCGGCCATAGCAAAACATAGAAATTGGGACCGTTTACCTGTTGTGGATAGCATTCCTGTTTAAACACATTTTATAAACATAATGGAAGTTAGTGAAATAATTATTTAATTTTTTTTGCACAGCAATCTTAAAATCATTGCCGTAATACCCTGATTAATTAGAGTATAACAGATAAAAAAGTTAAAGATTTATCTTCCATTATGTTTATTATTTTAATTACAGATTCCTTTTCTTTGACTGTTTTCAAATGTGATAACTAATTTAAATTTAGATGTAATTTATAAATTTTGAAGATGTTCTCGATTAAATAGTAATATGTAAACATCCTTAAAATAGGGAAGCTTAAAATACCACTTGAATAATTTTGTTATATATATATATATATTGGTTTTCAAATATCTATAATATACTTAAATTTTTGTTCTGTTTCTGTACATTACAATTTTCAAGATTCATAATTTCTACTAACCGTTAGCCCATACCATGCTATATATACAAAGCATATCATTGGTAATATAAATGAAAAATTCACTTCTGAAACTCCTAAAATTTTGGTGTCAGAAACACCGTTTCCTCCAATATCAATAATTAAAGCTTGTAATTTCGGCATCAAAGCTCCTCCTACAATTGACATGATTAGACCTGCAGATCCCACTTTAGATTGCTCTTCTGTTAAATCCCCCAACGCTATTCCATAAATTGTTGGAAACATTAACGACATAAAAAAAGACACTCCTACTAAGCTATACAGTCCAAAAACACCTTGAATAAATATGGTCATTAGTACAAAAACAATACCTCCCAAAGCGAAGTACATTAGTAATTTTCCTGAACTAATAGATCTTAATAAGTATGTTCCAAGAGCACGACCTATTGTAAAAAGCACAAAAGCTGCCATTTGGTAATATCCTGCTGTAACACTATCTATTCCTATTGCCTCTGCATACTGATAAATATATGTCCAACACATTATCAAACACCCTGTATGAAAAATTTGGGCAATTACTCCTAATACGTATTTTCTATTTTTACTTAAAGTTTTAAAGGTTTCACCAATATTCGGCATTTCACCTTCGGCCTTAGATTGAGGCATTTTCTTTACCAAAAACAAAACGAAAACTACTAAAATTACCAATCCTAAAATAACATAAGGATCACGAATAACCATCAAATCCGATGTCTTTATTAATGTTTTAGACACTTCATCTAATGAACTATAGTTTTCTATATCATCCGACTTTAAGTTTTTTAAGACAAATTGTTGTGCAACAAATAGACCAACGATTAACCCAATTGGATTAAATGCCTGAGCCAAATTTAAACGCTGGGTAGCTGTTTCTTTTGCTCCCATTGCAAGAGCGTATGGATTTGCTGCGGTTTCAAGAAATGCCAATCCAAATGTTAGAATGTATAATCCTAAACAAAAAAACCAAAACTGCTCTGTAATAGCAGCAGGATAAAAAAGCAAGGCACCACAAGCATATAAACCTAACCCTATTAGAATACCCACCTTATAAGAGTATTTACGCATAAACATTGCTGCAGGTAATGCCATACAAAAATATCCACCGTAGAAAGCCATTTGCACCCAAGCTGCTTCGGAGTTAGAAAGTTCCAAAACTTTTTTAAAAGCCTGAACCATGGGATCGGTTACTGCGTTTGCGAATCCCCATAAAGCAAACAATGAGGTGATTAATATAAAGGGGATTAAAAACTTCTTCTCTACTACAGGTTTGTTTTTTATATTTTTCATTATTAGTTCTTATTGTTTAATACTAGTATATCACTATTTAAAATTCATAAACCAACATAATTTTCTTGTTTAAATTTTAATGATTCACTCAATGATATACTTCATGAAAACCCGTAAAAAATAATGTATTAAATGAAATTATATTTCAAATTAACTATCTTCTTTTCTACATTTAATTTAGTTAAAACGACACTCTCAATATCAACATATCTCAAATGCCTTTTTAAATATTTACTTAATTGTTTAGAAAGCATAATAGCCAAGCATAGCGTGTGAACTTTATAAATTAAAGCATATGATTGTTCTTTAGATTGCTTTATTTAAAGTTAATCTTACAATCCAAATAGTCTTGGTAAAAACATTGAAATACTCGGAATATAAAGCACCATTAACAATACGATTACCATGATAATCAAAAATGGAATCAATGGTTTTATAACTTCAGAAACCGATATATTAGCCACTCCACTACCAACAAATAAAATGGTTCCCACTGGTGGGGTACACAAACCAATACATAAATTAAGGACCATAACAATTCCAAAATGCACAGGATCCATACCCAATTCCATCACTACAGGTAAGAAAATAGGTGTAAAAATTAATACCGCTGGTGTAATATCCATAAATGTTCCTACTATTAGTAAAATGATATTTATAATCAAGAATATCACAAACGGGTTGCTAAACTGATTTAATAAAAAGTCACTCATTAATGCCGGAATACTTTCAAAAGAAAATAACCAAGACATCGCCATAGATGTACAAATTAAAAACATTACAACGGCTGTCGTTTTCGCACTCGTTAATAAAATATCTGGAAAATCTTTTACACTAACATCTTTATAAATAAGTGCTAGAACTGCTGCATATAATACCGCAATTACAGAAGCTTCGGTGGCTGTAAAAATACCCGCGACTATTCCGCCTACCACAATAACTAATAATAATAAACTAAAAAAGGCCTTCTTAAAATAAGTCCAAATCATTCTTAAAGGTGCACGTTCACCTTTTTTAAATTTTTTCTTAATTGCAACATACGCAATGTACCCCATAAGTGCTAAACCTAATAGTATTCCTGGAATATAACCTGCGATGAATAAAGCTGCTACAGATGCCGAGCCTCCACTCGCTAGTGCGTACACTATTAAAATATTACTGGGTGGTATTAATAATCCTGTGGTAGAGGATGTAATATTCACCGAAGCACTAAATGCTCTTGGGTAACCTTCTTCTTCCATTCTATCGGTCATAATACTACCAATTGCAGACGTTGCTGCAATTGCAGATCCTGAAATTGCACCAAATAACATCGATGCCAAAACGTTTACATATGCTAACCCTCCGGGCAAACTCGCTACAATAGATTTTGCGAAATTTATAAGCCTATTGGCTATACCTCCGCGCTTCATAATTTCTCCGGCTAATACAAAAAAGGGAATGGCTAATAGTGCAAAACTATCTATACCCGTAATCATACGCTGTGAAATGGTTGTTATACCCGGTAAATTTTCGATATTTAAAAGTAAACTCAAGGTGGTAGAGATACCAATACTATACGCTACGGGTACTTTTAATAGTAGTAAAATGAAAAAACTTACAAACAGAACAAGGATACTTATAACTTCTATACTCATCTTTAATCTCTAATTTTATTAGTTAATATTCCTGAAATGTGATAGACTGAAAACATCATAATAATTAAACCACTAATAGGCATAATCATATAAATATAGCCTAGCGGAATTCGTAATGTTCCTGATAATTGATTAAGATGAAGCGTGATATACACTAAGTTAAATCCACCAACAACCATAACCACCCCAGCAAATATGAAGATTAAAACTTCAATAGCTATTGAGGCTTTTTTCTGAGTCTTTGCAGACCATTTTCTGTATAAGAAATCCATTGATAAATGTTCGCGTTTGGCATTTAAATAGGCTGCTCCTAAGATGGATAACCATATTAATGAGAACCTAGCAAACTCTTCCGTAAAGGAAAATGACATTTTTAAGACGTAGCGAGAAAACACTTGCCACAATACGTCTAAAACTAGCAATCCAAAAATAATGACAAGAAGTTTTGCCATCACTGTTTCCATCCGATTAAAAAAAGTATCTATTTTCATATTATTTAACGGCTTTTATACGATTAACAAGTGGCGCAAGTGCGGGGTATTCTTCAACAAAAGTTTCCATAACAGGTAC